>CAMOMF010000124.1 GCA_946619625.1 uncultured Bacteroidales bacterium | reverse complement strand
TAATCATACAAGAGAAATCGTTCAAAAATGGAAGAAATATGCGATTTTGCGGAAGAATCACTCTACATATTGCACATAGTTGCCGCGGGTGCATTTCCATGTGCCGTTGTTGAGGAGGAAGATATCGTCGCCATAGACGCCAGAGATCTTGTCGCCGTCTTGGTCCACGGCGTACCACCATTTGCCTTGTTTGACACAGAAATAGCCGTTTCCAAACAAAAATAAGGCTTTTTTTCGTTATGCGCAAGGGTTTTAGGAAAACCTTAAGTTTTTTTGGGTTCAATTTCACCAATAAAAAGGGGCTGTCTAACAGCTAAAAACAGTTAGACAGCCCCTTAATCGTTATCCCTGAAAATTTATAAAAAGCAGAGATATGATGATAGCGGCACTATTATTTCACTTCTTTGCCGAGTGCGTTAAATATGCGTCCGTTGGGCAGTATGATGTACAAATGACCGTCAATCATTACCTTTTTGCATTGTGCTTTGTCACTTTGTACGCTCTCAATGCCTTGTGACACTGGAATGTACGATGTTTCACATTCGAAGCCGTCGGGCTTAAATTCAACCCACGAGACATTGTCGTGGGCAACGGTAGCAAAGCAGTATTTGTCGTCAGTGTTGCAGGACATGATGTACGTGTTGCCGGTGAGGGAGGCTTCTACGAGTTCGAACTCTCCATCGTTCTTCGACGCGTAGAGGTCCACCGAAGCTATGCCTGATGTGGCGTCAGTAGCCGTCCACTCAATGACGAGTTGGCTGTTTTCGTTGCGGGCTACGGATACGGCGCGGCTCTCAGGCAGGTCGTTATCCAAAGTGTTGATAAAGTTATTAGTTTCTATCGCCTCATTGGCATCAAAGATGATGGTAGCCTTGTTGGCTATCTCGTCACCGGTAGCGAGTTCTGCCTTGTGGCTGATGCCGAAGGTAACATAACCTTCGCCGTCGTGATTACTGTTGTTAGGAACGAGGAAGCCGGCATCGACATCTTCCGCGTAGTCCATGGTCTGCGGGTCAATGCTGACAAAACTCCATTTCGCTATGCCTTTCTGCTCGTCATATTTACCGCTTACGCGAACTATCAGGTCACGTGTCGGACGCATGTCAATGTCTTGCACGAACTCTTTCATGTTATCGCCATCCACGCGAACGAAGGTGTCCGCCCATCCGAAAGAGGTGAAACTGAACGTGGAGAGGTCGTACGTGGCGGCGGAGAGTGTGTCGTTGACGAAGACCTCATGTGCCGGTGCTGTGGCTGACGACTTGTTCTCAAAGGTGATGGTGTAGCTCATTTCGGGACCGGGCTTGATATAATGCTGTTCTCCGTATCCGTCTGGACCTATCATCTCGTTGGGGTCATAACTGCCTACGGCGCGCACTTTCTTGCCGCCTCCATCACCTCCCGGGCAGTCTGCCACGGACTTGATGTTCATTGCGGTGTTGAACGCGAAGGATGCCAGCGTTGTGGCACGCATGCCCCAGCCGAGCGGGTTGAAGTCCATAACGCAACTGAAGGCTGTGCCAAGGGTGTTGGTGAAGAAGTTGCCCCATCGGTTGGCGGGTTTGTCAGTAACACCTTGGTAAACGGTTTTTCCGATTCCCCAAGCACATCCGGCGAAGGGTAGCGCGCCCATCGTAGCGTCGAGAACGCCCCAGCCGAGGTAACCGATCATGCATTCGGCACTACCTCCTCCGAAGCCTCCACCTCCGAAGCCTCCCATGCCGCCTCCGCCTTCGATGAGGTCATCAAGCTCATCTCTCACACGGCGCGGACTTTGTGCAGTGTTATTGTTAACGAGCACGGGATTGCCGCTCTCATCGAGCAGATAAATGCCGAAAGGTTCGGATATAAGGTAGAAGATATCTACGTTCTGCATCGACTTGATGTAGAAGGTCTGTGAGGCGCGGCTGTTGGCAGGAATGCGCGGTATGATGAATCCATAGCAGCGTAGTGCCCCGTATTCGCCACCGTCAATGACGCGGTATTCGCCTACCGAGTCCCGAAGAACTTGTTGGATTTCGGTTGACATTGCGTCGGTGTACATTGGGCTCTCGAAGCCGAGCGTTACATCCGCATGGTCGGAGACGAAGAGGAAGAAAGGCACGTTGTAGGCATCCACATTGGCGCGGTTGCCGTACTCAATGCTGAAGTTCCTTGCGCGGTTGATGAGCATCTTGTCCCATCCTGAAACATTTGCCCACACATCAGGTTCTTCAAAGGGTTGTACGGTGAATGCTTGTTTGAGCGTGTCTTCTCCCACGATGACATCCCACAACCCTAATTCGGCGGCGGAGAGGTCGAATCGTGCGTAGTGCATTTTCTCGGTGGCGGTGGCGGTGGCGTCGTTATACCCTTCGCGCTCTACCCATTTGCCGATGATGTCTTCGTGCCCTTCTTTGTGCATACGCACATTGAGGTTTGACCGCCAGTTGTATCCGCCATATATCTTTGTCATCACGCCGAAAACTTGTCCTGCGGAAGCCGGTTCTACTTTGTTCAGACCGCTTACGTCAAAATGTCCTCGTAATGAGGCGCATGCGTTGGCGCCGCGCGCTATGAGCACAGGTTCGTAATTGCCCGGCTCGTAGTTGCGCTGCGGGTGCCGGATGGTGTCGCCATGATGTGTGTATCCGGACCGCTGGTCATTGAAGAACCAGTAGTATGCTTCTCCGTTCTCCGTCTGGTCGGTGAAGGTTACGTTGCGTCCTGTGATGTCTTTGGAAATCTGCATTTGGGGTTCGGGCAGTAACAAGCCTTCGTACTCCTCGAAATCACAGTCGAGTTCCGCCATGGCATCATTGCCGTGCCCGCTGAGGTCCTTGAGGGTGCCGTCAAAACCGTAGTGTACGATACAGCCTGTCTCGTCCACGGCTTCGTTGCGCGAGAGGGCTTCCACCTCTTCTTGGCTCAACGCACGGTTGAAGATGCGCAATTCGTCCATGTACCAATCGTTATCATAGTTGTTCTTATTACCGATGATGAGCGGATTGGTGCCGCGTTCGAGTGCTCCTACAACCGACGCGGTCGCCACTTTGTATCCGTCCACGTACAGCGCAGCGTTGTTGCCGGCAATCCTGCCGTCCCACGTAAACGCCACATAATGCCACAGACCGGTATGGCGCATTAAATACGCATACATATCGTTGTAGTCCCAGTGTACGAGTCTTGTTCCTCTTCCGTCCACGGCTTGGTCGGTGGTGATACCGGCTTCAAAATACATACGGTCGGAGCGGTAGGGTTCGTCGAAAGTGAGATAGAACCCCGGTGCAAAGTAGGAGGCTTCCTGATACTCCATGGTAGTGCTTGGGGTGTTCTGGCGGTAAGAGAGCAGTTGTGCAGCGCCGAACTGGTCTATACGTACCCAACAGCCGTAACTCAGCGCAGAGTCGAGCACGAAACTGTCATTGAGAGGAATAGCAATGCGTCGCTGTATGCTGCCATTGTCGTTACTCTCGTGCATGTGCAGCGCCATGGTCCTGCCGTTAGGCGCGGGTTCGCTGACTTCTTTGCGGTAGAAAATCTGTTGCACACTGCGGTCGCTCCCCACCGGTTGACGCATAAAGAAATGGCGTATGCCCTGCCCATCTATCGCGAGCATTGGTGAGAACTGCGAACCGCGGTTCGCAGTGGTCGATAAGAGCCCGCCTTCCGCGCGGTGGCAGCGGCTGAGCGTTTGGAAGCCGTCTTTTGTTTCCAAATCAAGCCATTTGGAGCCTATATACCATGCATGCAAGCCGGTTGGGTCATTCGGGTCTAATACTAATGCGTGGGCACGGTTTGAGTCGTAGTTATCGCCATAAGCCGAACCGTAGCACATGGTTTGGTTTGTATTCCAAGTGTCGCCGCCGTCGTTGGAATAGGCAATCCAACGATTGTAACTGTGTCCCACTATGGCATAGACATTCTGTCCTTTTGCTACAAGTGTGGCGGCTTGGTCAGTGGTGCCCTCCAACTTTTGTATATCACCCCATGTCTGTCCGAAGTCGTCAGAGCGGACATAGAGCGTGCGGTACGGGTCCCCCTCTTCCTCGCCCCTGGCACGCAAGCCTTGAAAAACCAAGTGCACAGTCTCTGTGCCCGTAATAGCCATCACGGGGAAGAAGTTGTAGTCATCTCCGTTTCCGCCGTACCTCTTCCTGATACTTCCATAATGACGACCTTCTTGTTCAGGCGAGATGAGGGTGTGGACAGGCGTGTCGCCGGTCATGTCACCCGCTGTAACATACACTCTTTCGTCCTGATAGGCTTGGTAACTCCATGCTATTACCCATCGGTTGCCCTTCAGTTGCAAGTCGCCCAACTGATACACACTCGTAGGGGCGTTCACATCCAACCGCTCGAATGAGGCGCCGCCGTCTGTTGAACGGTAAACAACTAAACGATTGTAATTGTATTCATACTCACTGGTAGCAATCACGATGTTATTGCCTTCCGCTCGGATGATGGCTGTGTTGTAGGAGTAGTAATTTACGTCCAAAGTGTCCACAACCAATGTGGTGAACGAAGCGCCTCCGTCTGTTGAGTGCAGATAGACGAGCATGCCGTTGGTCTTATTGTCGTTCTCGTTACTGCTATGGTCAGGGACAAGTATATGCACCTGCTGTCCATCCACCTGCATGACGTTGAAGTAGGCAGGCCAATTTTCGTCTCGGCGCCGGTAGAGCGAACGGGCATCCTCCCATGTGGCACCACCGTCCGTTGAGCGACGGTACCAAACGTCGTAGCCCTCCGGCTGCTGGCGGTAGTTGCTCTTAACGTCGGCGAACACTAAATGGACTGTGTTGCCGCTCACCGCCACTTCCGATTTGATGGGGTTGGCATCTGTCGTGTCGCGCACATAACCGGCTGTCAGGTTCACCCAACCACCGTAGTTACTAAACAAGTCTTGCTGCAACGGGTCGTTTTCCGTTGCACTAACCGGCAGTGCCATCAGCACAATGCCGAAAAGAAGTAGAAATACCTTTTTCATATAGTTGACATTTGTGTATTATGCGAATGTTAATATCACATGCAAAACTACCGTTTTTTAGTGTAACATCATCCCCAAATCGTACAAATCTATTCCCAAATCATAAAAAAGCGCAAAAAAAAAGCGTCACGAGGACGCTTTTGCTAAGTTGTTGTGTCTGTACTGAAAAAGAGAGTGTATGAAATGAATGTACAACCGTATTGGTCGTTATTTTATACTAATTCGATGGCGTGCACATCTGTGAGAAATTGTTTCAATCCCATAGTGATTATTCCCTTCTCGTCTCTACGAGGCAGGATATCTTCATGCACGAGGATGATTTTTCGAAACGAATCATTGACAAGTTTCAAAGAAAATTCTTCTTGTGCCATTTTAGCTGTGTTCGGTATTTCAAATGCTGACTGAATATAGTATCGCTGGCTGCCACGATTAACTACAAAATCCACTTCCAGATTCTTCCGCATACGCTTCCCCTCTACTGTTTGCCATGTCTCAACTCTTCCGACATCGACTAAATATCCGCGCATGCGCAATTCATTATATATGATATTTTCCATCAGGTGTCCGTCGTCAATCTGTCGGAATGAGAGCACTGCGTTTCTAATACCCGGATCAATGAAATAGTATTTGTTTTCAGCACCTATATAATGCCGCCCTTTGATGTCATAACGTAATGCTTCTTCTATTAAAAAGGCATTTTGTAGATAGGTTATATATTGACGTATTGTTGTTTCTGTAATGCGCAGGCGCGTAACTGACTTGAACGTGTCCGCAATCTTTGTCGGATTAGTGGAACTAGCAATAGTGGAAGCCAAGATACGTATCAGTTCTTGCATGCCTTCTTCATTACGCAGGTGGTTTCTGTCTACTACATCACGCAAATAGGTTACCATGGTCATTGTGCGCAGGAAATCCTCTTTTTTCTGCGTATCCTCCATCAAAACCACTTGTGGCAACCCACCATAGACAAAATAGTATTTGGCGGCTGTGGTATAATCCAAACCAGTCCCTTCCATGTATTCGCTCAAAGACAGTGGGTACACCCGTATTTCATCTCCTCTGCCTCGGAACTCTGTTACAACATCGCTGGAGAGAAACTTTGAATTAGAGCCGGAAACATAAACCTCCGTGTTAGGTTTACGCATCAGCGTCAGGAGCACATCCACAAAGTCTTCCACTAATTGCACCTCGTCCAAAATAATATAATGTGTCTGATTATCGGCTATGAAATGTGCATCGATGTATTCCAATAATATATCCGGATTACGTAATGTTTTCATATTGCGTTGATCTAAGGATAACGCAATAATATGGTTTTCGCTCACACCCTCATCTAACAAATAAGAACGAAAGATATCAAAAAGTAGGAATGATTTCCCGCACCGTCTGACTCCAGTTATGATTTTAACCATTCCATTACCCCTTCCTGAGATGAGTAGTTTCAAGTACATTGAACGTGAAAAACGCATATTTGTAAGGATTTTTTGTGATGTGTAACACTTTTTCGCTGTAAAAGTAGTGTTTTTTTGTGATATATGCAAGAAAAACGTCTATTATCTGCCTAAAATCGCCAGTCTATACTTTTCTAAACAGAAAAAAAAAGCGTCACGAGGACGCTTTTGCTAAGTTGTTGTG
>CAMOMF010000123.1 GCA_946619625.1 uncultured Bacteroidales bacterium | reverse complement strand
GTTGGATGAACATATTCTTGATGAAGTGAGCCTGCCAAGCCACCTCGAGGATGAAACGTACAGCCAGATGAGTTGCCTCGTTGGCACCGCAGAAAGCATCAACCACATACAGTTTCTTTCCGCTGAGTTCCTTGACAGCGATGCCCTTTACCTTTGCCCAAACCTCTTCAGACATGGGGTGGTTGTCGTTCTTGTACCCCTCGGTGGTCCACCATACCTTATCGTGGCTCTGTGCATCGTCAACGATGTACTTATCCTTAGGAGAACGTCCGGTGAAGATACCGGTCATAACATTTACTGCACCCAACTCAGTCTCCTGACCGGCTTCGTAGCCTTTCAAGGAGGGGTCAATTTCAGCTTTGTACAGTTCCTCATAGGAGGGATTGTGGGCAATCACGGTTGAACCGATGATGCCATACTTGGTTAAATCTACTTTTGCCATTGTTTATTTGTTTTAATAATTATTATGCTCAACATTGGGAAAAATTGGCTCGAAACCGATTCTTTTCCGACTGCAAAATTACTACAAATTTTCCAAATTTGCAAGCATTTTTGCCAAAAAAAATGATGTATTATTACTATTTGACAAAATCGACCACTTTCAAGTTTAAAAGCGGTCGATTTTGCAATCTCAGAATTACATAAGTAATTTTCTTATGTTTTATAACATATTTTTTGCCAAAATATTTGGTCAATTCAAAAAAAAGCAGTAATTTTGCATCGTGTTTTTCATGGTATTAGATTTAAGGTTAAGTAAAGATTGGGTTGTCGGGATGACAACCTTTCTTTTTTGTATATAGTTCCAAACATTTTGATTTCAATCCATTACAGGCAGGTTCGGCAATCGTTCTGTAGTGTTTTTGTGAAAGAGACGGAGTGCTTTTTCCGACTCTTTGTCGATTTTGAAGGGTAATTTGCCGCTCAGATAGTCCGGAGTGGGCAAGAGGAAAAATTGCCGTTCGGTTACCTGTTTGCCATTTTTCTTGAATGAAATTGTACCTTTATGGACGTAACAAGGGAGATAACTGACCTTGAGTATGGCTGCATCGGTGCGCCTGATATCTACGCGTACCAGAATACCGCCGTTGGTGTTCAGCCGCCGTTGATTGCTGATAAGGTTGCCCAACGAGTACACCACCGGAACCTGTACCTCCACCTCTCTATTATCGCGCACGCGCGTGACAGTGAGGTTTTCGGCATCTTCCACCACATGGGGGTGTCCGCCTATAATCAAGTCGAAGCCAGCCTCGGCGAGCCACCTTGCCAATTCGCGTTGCTTGGGGATGGCGCGGGTAACATACTCGTCACCCCAGTGGATGGACATGATCTTCAGGTCTATATTTTTGTCTTCAATAGACCTGAGGTCGGCAGCGATTTGCGCTGTATCGATATAATTGACGATATTGGGTGCAACCGGAAAGAAACCATTCGTTCCGTAGGTCACATTGAAGAGCGCGATACGCAGTCCCTGCACTTCCAGAATGAGGGGATAGCGGGCGGCACGGTCTGCAGCATCGTAGTATGCCCCCACATTGGGGCAGTCGGATACTTTCTCCAACGTCCGTTCCAAGCCCCTTTTCCCGCGGTCCAGAATATGGTTGTTTGCCAAGGTGAAGACATCAAACCCGCACCCCACGAGCGCATCTTTGTAACTATCAGGCGTGGAAAAAGTGGGATAGCCCGAGTAAGGCTTGCCAGCGAGGGTAACCTCCAGATTGACGATTGCCAGGTCGGACTTGGCAATATAGGGTGCCACATAGCGGAAATTGGGTTCGTAATCGTAGGTGTCAGTGGCAGAATTATACGCCCACTGAAACTGCGGTTCATGCCCCATCGCATCGCCGCCAAAGAGCAATGACACTACTTCCTGCGCACGCAGAGGCGCAACAAAGAGGCTGAATAACACCAGTACGGACAGCCCGTGAGAGAGAAAAATGTTTCGTTTCATCATGCAAAAAGGTACTACTTTGTTTTCAATTGAGCGAATATTTGTATCAAAAATCCCTAAAATAGAGTTTTTTTTTTGGATATATCGTTTTTTTGTTGTAACTTTGCAGCCGTTTTCAAGTAATATATAAAATATACTATAATGGAAAAGAAACTGACAAAGTCAAAAGACAAGAAGTTGGGCGGCGTATGTGGCGGCCTGGCAGAGTATTTCGGAATGGACGCGACGTGGATGCGCCTGATTTGGGCAATTCTGTCAATTTGCTCTGTAGGTTTCCCCGGGCTGATTCTCTACTTCATTTTCTGGCTGATTATGCCCGAGCCGGACGCGCGATAAGTGTAATGCATCGGGTGCTACTCTGCAGCACCCAACACATTGTATCGCTTTCCTTCGCGGAGGATGATTACTCGTCCATTCTCGATAATCTTACGGGTGCTGCTTTCATTACTGATAGCAGCACTCGTGTTCTTTATGCCGCTTTCAGTGAAACATTGCCCCTGAATGACTACATCTTTCACACACAGGTACTTGCCGCTCTTCTCTTCTGAAGCGTCGTGCCAAGGCAAGATCCGAATGTGAAGAGTCTCGCCTGCGGGCACCGACATAACCGGCGTCAGTTCAACCTGCACGGGGGTCTTGTTGGTAAAGTTCTTTCTTTCGTAGATTGTCTGCACATCGGTAAACTCTGATCCAAAGCCCGTATTGATATGGCAACACATGGTGCTGGTGCTGTGCGATGCAAGAATCATGGAAATGCCGGTGACGCGCATCTGCATGGTGGCGGGGGCGGTGACAGCAAAATCGATATAGCGGAACGCATTCTCGTCGATTTCACCCGCCGGCCAGTTGGCCTTGGAGCCATCCACCGCATTGTGGAAACGAACCATCGTCGTGCCGTCGGTAAAGTCATTCTTGGTGTCTGTTGCGACCATATTACTCAGCGTCAAGACTGCAGACACGGGACCTTCTACTTCCGGTTCGGGAACAGGGGTCGCACTGATCGCCCATGTGACCGTCACCGGCGAGCCGCCTTCCAGCGACAGTACATCTGCCGTAACAGGCACTACGATCCGGGTGGCGCCACTGGTAACCACCAGCGAGTCGGTTTGTTCGCCGGAACCGGAGTAGAGCGCGTGAATATACACACGTTGGAAGAGCGTGCTGCCGGCGTAAGAGGCCTGCGCAGTGGAGGCAAAAGTCTCTCCATCGGTAGAAATGAGCAGGTTCTGCGATGCACTGATGCTGACAGTCCCGCTTTCCGGGGTCAGTCCGAAACCTGTCAGAAGCACCTCTTTGCTCACCTGCACACCGGCATATAGTTCGCCCAGACTGAGGTTAGCGGGTGTAGCCGTAATAGAGGTGGGTATGGAAATATAGTTTGCCAGAATGCCTGCGCTCTGCAGCAGTTGAGCTGCCAGACGGGCAATCAGATTAGCGCCAAGTGTGGCTGTATGTGTGTTGTCGCCCTGGCAAAACAGCAGTTGAGTGCACTGCTGTTCACCATACTGCAAGTACAGGTCACGCGTAGCGGTGGTGAGGTCTATGAACGGCACATTTTTCTCCGTTGCCACCTCACGCATGGCATATACATAGTCCATCGAATGGTCAGTGGCGGGCACGGATTGGTTTTCCATCAGCACACCGTTCTCTAACTTGCTGAACTTGTCGCCAAGGTCGTGCTGACCATTACGGCGTATGGTGTTGCCGCTGAAATACTTGCGGCAGATAGGTGCCACCAGTATAGGCGTACAATTGAGGGCGCGCGTTTCGTCCACGTACTTGCGCAGGAACTCTTTGTAGGTGGTATTGGGGCATGTACCGCGCAGGTCCGTCAGCGCCGGCTGACCGTTGGCGGTAAGGTACGCATTATATTCCAGCACATCCAATCCACTGTTATTCTCATCGTTATGCGCAAACTGTATGAGTACATAGTCACCTGCGCTCATCTGACTCTTCACCGAAGCCCAGTACGCTGCCTGATCGTAGAAAGTGCGGGACGAGGCGCCCGACTTGCCGCGGTTATTGACCGTGACGAATGCGGGGTCAAAAAACGAGCCGAGGTAGGTGCACCAGCCTCTCTTGTCAGTAGTCGATTCATCGTAATCCGCCATCGTGGAGTCACCAATGGTATGAACGGTAATGGCATTAGTAACAAAGGTACTGCACAGCACAAGTGCCAACAGCAAAGCGGTAATTTTTCTCATTTGTATGAAATGTTGTTGTTGATTTGAGTGCAAAGATACTGCTTTTTTCTGAATTGACCAAATTTTTTCTTCAAAAGTGCCAAAATTTGTGCTATAATCTACATATTTTCCAATTATTGATTTACAAATTGAACAAAATTCTTGCATAATTCGCAAAAAAGCAGTACCTTTGCAGTCCGAAAAAATTAGTATGAAACCATCCCAAGCCGACATAACCATGGGTTTGCAGGTTTCCGCGCCTGTAAAAAATAATTGTATAACCGTCCCCAAGGAGCATCCACAACCATTGTACCTGGCTCCGATGGAGGACGTGACAGACCCTGCCTTTCGTATGCTTTGCAAGCGGTTCGGCGCAGACCGCGTATATACCGAGTTTGTGAATGCGGACGCCCTGATACGTGACGTACAGTCCACCATGCGCAAACTGCAGATTTCCGAAGCCGAGCGCCCCGTAGCGATACAGATTTACGGCAAAGATGTCGAATCTATGGCAGCCGCAGCGCGGATTGTGGAGCAGGCGCAACCCGATTATATCGACATCAATTTTGGTTGTCCTGTCAAGAAAGTGGCGGGCAAAGGAGCCGGTGCCGGTTTGCTGAGAGACATACCCAAGATGTTGGAAATCACACGCGCTGTGGTCAATTCCGTCCACCTGCCCGTCACCGCCAAGACGCGATTGGGGTGGGACGACAACAACAAAATCATCGTCTCCCTTGCCGAACAGTTGCAGGACTGCGGCATACAGGCACTGACTATCCACGGACGTACCCGCGCCCAGATGTACACCGGCGAGGCGGACTGGACCCTTATCGGCGAGGTGAAGAACAACCCGCGCATGCACATCCCAATCATCGGCAATGGCGATGTCAGCACACCCGAGCGCGCCAAACAGTGTTTCGACCGCTACGGTGTGGACGCAGTGATGATAGGGCGCGCCACCTTCGGCAACCCATGGCTGTTCGAGGAAATACGCTATTTTCTCGACCACGGCGAGCGCATGCCCGAACGTTCCATGCAGTGGAAAATGGACATCCTCAAGGAGCACGTTGATGCCAGTATCGCCTGGATTGGCGATGAGCGCAAAGGCATTGTTCACAGCCGCCGGCATTTTGCCAACTCCCCCGTAATGAAAGGGCTGCCCGACAGCAAGTCCCTCCGCGTAGCCCTGCTCCGTGCCGACACCCGCGACGAAGTCTTCTCACTAATGGACGAGTTCGTTTCCCGCTACGCCGGATAACTTCCCCACAACACAATATATCTTCCCCCACTACACTGGATAACTTTCCAGCCACATCAGATAGTTTCCCCGCCACACCGGATAACTCCCCCCACCCTCTTTTCCTGGGCTCCCCCACTATTCCCCATACATGACCCACGTACAAAACACGTAGGATATACGTAAGATACACGTAGGATACACGTAAGATATACGTAAGATAAGCTTGAATTGAAATAGTGACAATCTGCCACAAAAACACACTTTTTTGAAACTTTTTCTTCGAAATCCTTGCAAATATGAAAAAAAAGTATTAACTTTGCACCCGAAAATGTGTGAAAAGGCGCTGACAATACAGAACAAGTCTTGAACATTACAACGAGAAATGTCCGCTGGAAGTGGGGATTGAAGAGGGTGGAAGCGGGATAACTTTCTCATAATAAACGGTGTTTTATTGTACCAAAATAAAACATAAGCGTTCAGTGGAACGCAATACATATCAATACAAAGCGTTATAAGCTAAACTTGATTCATTGAAATCTGGACAATTTCAATAACTTGATATTCGGGTAAGCTCGTTAACGCTCAC
>CAMOMF010000122.1 GCA_946619625.1 uncultured Bacteroidales bacterium | reverse complement strand
ACTTTGGACCTTGAATAAGAAGAGCACCCATTGCTTCTAAATTGTCTTTGATGATAGGGTCAAGTAGTCGCGGAAAATACTGTTGTGAAGTCATAATAATATGCTTTTTATAAAATTGCTGCAAAGGTACTATGTATAAATCGAATATGCAAATTTTTCGACATTTTGTTGTGGCAGTTGGGGTGTTTTCGTTGTGGCAGTTGGGGTGTTTTCGTTGTGGCAGTTGAGGTATTTTTATTGTGGCGATTGTGGCGATTTGATTTTCTCAGCAGAAATTTTGAAATGATATTGAAAAGTAGATAATATTAACTAAAATCTATACGCTTATGAAAAAACATTTATCTCTTTTCGTGCCCCTGTTGGCACTGATGCTTGCTTTCGCTCCGCAGACTGCGCGAGCACAGATAGGCGAGTATTTTAACATCAGGATGACCAACTTGTCGTACAACAGAATAGTCATTAAGGTTCAGGGGAATCCCGGAGTTGATTTGTATTACTCCACGGATAAAGTAAATTGGACGAAAATGGCGACAACAGCTACGAAAACTACCAATCTAACCTCCGCTCTAACCTATTATTTCAAAGGCAACAACGATAAAGACCACCCATTCTATAAAGATGCAAATAACTATGTATGTATCTACGGATATGCAACAAATGCCACAAACACAACTTATTATGGTGGCAATATAATGTCACTTGTTAATGGTGATGGTTTTGCAACTAATTACGAAACGATTCCTTGTGACTATTTCTTCAAAGGCTTGAACAATGGAGCAAGCTATCGTGTTGATTTATCTTCTCTTTCTTTGCCAGCAACCAAACTGACCACAGGTTGCTATATGAGTATGTTTGAATCGTCTGGTACAAATTATACCATTATTGGTTATCCTCAATTACCAGCGCAAAAGTTAGCACCATATTGTTATGCGCGTATGTTTGCTAAAGCTGCTTATTGTAATGTCAACAATACAAGCATAATTCTCCCTGCAGAAGAATTAGCTGACCACTGCTATGAAGAAATGTTTTTATTTTCTACATCACCTGCTGCAAGCGGATACACTCGCACAGTGGAAATTATGGCAACTTCGCTTCGTGATATGGACGGTAATTTATATATCAATCCGTTACAGAAGATGTTCCAATATACTCAGAATACTCAAATATCAAGCCAATCATTTTACTCTAAAGTAGGTATTTATTTCTCTGAATGGGGACATGCTACTGCTCAAACAACAACCACAACTAACCCAACATATAACTGGTGGGGAGGTTATTATGGTTCGGCTACTGCCAAACTACTATTTTACCATGACAACGATCTACCACAATGGAAAAACACATCAGGTTCTACCACAAGCAAACAGGCATCATATTTTCCTTCTTACTGCACTTTGAATCCCGGAACAGATGTTTATGGAAATACCATCCAATACGTAACTTTTGACTGCATTACCAATGGAGGCTATTGGAACGAAGGACTGACTTATAATACTAATCAGCGCAGGGTAGTGAGAGCTAATTATACGATGAAAACTCTACCGCCTAATCCTCGCAAATCAGGCGCACGATTTATAGGTTGGTACACAACCGCTTCCGGTCCAGGCTCATTGGTAACAGAAAGCGAACTGAAGTCAAAGACTACAGAAACCATTGTTTATGCTCGTTTCGCATCTGACAGCGAGTATACACTTTTCATCAGTCCTAATGCTAATGCCACTCTAACTGCCACGGATGGTGTGAACAACTATTCTGCTGGCACGTTATATGTCCTGACAGCAGCCGAGGCTGCACGCACATTTACTCTCTCTAATTCGTCAGTTGCTTCGGGTTATACTTTCTACAAATACACCCAAAACGGCACGGAAATAGCAGGTTCTACTGCCACTTTTGGCACGGATAAAGACCTTACGCTTGGCGGAATAGTGGTTGGCACATCCGGTTCGGCTGATAAGTCAGTTAATGTATATCAGGCTGGCACTTCTGCCGGTACAAGCAATATATATGACTTGCCTTCAGAGGCTGTCGATTTAGGTGAAGCAGGAATCTGGGCAAAATATAACGTAGATGCAACTACCGCAAACGGTTTTGCTTCGTCAGAAACGGCAACCGGCAGTTGGTTCTCTTGGGGAACTACCGGACTGGGTAAGGCAGCAGGTACACCGGCTGCTGATAATGGTTGGTATGCAGGGGCAGAATAAATGTCTGCAGGTGACAACCTGCCGGTAACAGAAGAAACAGATGCAGCATACCTCTATTGCGGACACAGTTGGCGTATGGCAACATACGATGAGTGGGCTAATCTGTTGGCAAACACTAATATGACTAAGGTTAACACGTACGACCGCAAATTGACAAGCAAAACCAACTCTAACTATATTATCATACCGCATAATGGTTCGTGGAGTGTCAGTAATAACGGTATAGGGTGGGGAAATTCTATTCAATACTGGACAAGCACGTTTAATGCATGGTCAGGAAACGGAGGTTCAACGGCGTGGGGTTTTTCAAGTCCGGGCAATCAATGGTCAACCCCAGACGCTCCCACACTGAATAATAACAAGACAGGTAGTGCAGGGTCAGGTGCTATATGGACCAACTGCGGCATCCGTCCTATTTTAGATATGGACTCTCGCGTGCTAACCATCAACTCTAACGGACACACCTACACCTATAATTGCGACTTGTATCAGCAAGTTACTGTTACTGCCAACGCAACAGAAGGCTATTCGTTCAAAGAATGGCAAGACGCTAACGGAAATGTCGTATCAACGTCCAATTCGCTTGTGGTTAAGATGTACGACAATCTGACTTATACCGCCGTATATAAAGAAGGTGCAGGAGTGCAACACCAAGTTACCTTCTACGATTATGACGGAGTGTTTGTTCTTGAGCAGAAAAATGTGTATGAGGAAGCAGCCATAACCTATACCGGCGAAACGCCTATACGTGCAGGATATGAGTTTATTGGTTGGGATAGCGATTTAGGGACAATGGGTAATGCGGATGTGTCTTTCACGGCTCAATACGTACAGACGTTCACACTCACATTGAGCGGCAGCAATATGTCGTTCACAATGACAGCGGATGGTTATGACCCTCAAACAACAAGTGGCATCTACCGTAGCGGAACTGATGTGACTGTTACTGCCACCGT
>CAMOMF010000121.1 GCA_946619625.1 uncultured Bacteroidales bacterium | reverse complement strand
GCTCGAGGGCGTGGTACCATCTGTTGTGTAGTAAATAGCAGCGCCACCTGTTCCGCAAGTAATTTCTACGCTCTTAACAACTGTATATGTTCCCGCCGCAACAGAGAAGGCAGGAGTAGCTACTGGCATTAGTTCCGTTAAAGAGATGTCGTCTATGGTACGAATGGCAGTAGAACCCGCGTAACGAATACGGACATACACATTTTTATAGTAATCATCTGTTTCCTCATCATAGATTGGACATTCCACCTTGGTCCAATTGCCTTTAGACATACTTGTAGCACTTTGACTTGCAATAGGTGTCCCCCAATCGGAACCATCCGATGAAACTTCAATAGTCCAATTACTGGAGGTTGTATTATCTGATGTTTTGCTTACATAGAAAACCAGTTTTTCTGGATTTGCCATTTTCGTCTTAGTGACAATCGAAGCAGTCGCTTTTCCACCGGTAGTACCATAGTATGTTCCTCCGTGAGCCGATATTGAAGATGTGCCTTGCTCAATATTGGTCATTATCCAATCAGAATATGCTGCAGGTATACTCTCAAAATTGATAGTATAACCCGGAACAGGAGGGATAACCGTATATGCAGCCGAAGTTACGGAACTGGCATTTCCGCCCCCATCAACACAAATGGCTTTTAATGTGCAGGCTTCATCAATTGCGACTGGCTCTGAATATACATTCCCCGTAGAAGAAGTCGGGTTGTCTCCATTGGTTGTATAACGAATTGTGCCTGTTCCCGTGATAGAAACTTTAGTTCCTGCCGCAATTGAACCAGCTGCGACATTAAAGGTTGGGGCTGAAGGTGCGGCAATGATATAAGAAGCACTCGCAACATCACTATCTTCCAAACCATCTTTCACCGCTATAGCCTTAATAGTAGTTGCTGATGTGATAGCAATAGCACTAGCATAAGGAGTACTACTACTCGTTGGTGTAGAACCATCGGTTGTGTAGTGGATAGAAGCGCCATCAGTAGAGCTAATGGAAATAGTAGTACCATAACTAACTGCACCAGAAGCAGGCGAGAAGGATGGAGTTGAGCACGATGTAGGAACTGAAGATTCATACGTAATTGTTATGGATTTGAGATAAAACCTCTTTTTACCTCCTGCTGATTGAAGTTTTATACTACTCACGTCTGTGGAGCCATCCATCAATATTTCATAATCAGTTAATGCTTCAGTCAGGGCTAATGTAGTTATAGGTGTCTCTGCGTTATTTAAGTATACAGGCAAATTAGTCTTATCAGAACCGTAATAGCAGGCATTTATAGTTATTTTTGATGGTTTAACTTTACCTGTTTCCGTTGCAGATAAGGCCAAAGTTCCTGCAGAACTACCCGAACCACCTTTTATCCCGTAACCAGACTTCCCCTGGTATATCGCCCCTGCAGTTGTAACAGTCATGTATTCAGAACCTGACTCAATAATAGCTGCCGTGGAGCCTACAGACGATGTGCCATCACTTCCTGTAGTACTCTTAAAAGAAATGGTATATGTCTCACCCCACACGACATTACTTCCTACTACTAGGGCGCATAGTAGGAGCATGCAATTAAGAAAAACTTTTTTCATTTCTGTAAAGTTTTAAAAGTTGTTAGTTAGTTTAATTTATATAAGGTATCCTCACATGGAGGACCATTTTCTTGTCTTTTGGCCTGCAAGGGTGGGACGACTCTCACGAGCAACCCCACCTAATAAACATGTTTTAACTTAACTACCCGAGGTTTCCCACGGGCATGGGACAACAAAACATCCCATGTTTATCTTGCAAAGCAAAATTTCAAATAAGATTACATATCGGGCACTCTAAGCAGTGCCAATATAGACATACAAAAAGCGCGGAACTGATGCTCCACGTCTCCAAACTGAGGTCCTAGGATAAACCCACACAAAAAGATATAGATACAAACAGCCCACGCCATACAGCGTGAACCGTTGTTTCTTCGTCTTGATCTATTCTTGAAATTTCCTAGGTTTCAGTCTGCAAGAGCGAAGCACAACGCTTCAAAATCAACATGTAACAATCCGTCCAAAGCGACAGGACTGTGCTCACTTGCACCAGTCATTCGCCGCAATATCCGAATTGCGGTGCAAAGTTACAACTATTTTTTGATATATGCAAGAAAAATGCGAAAAAAATGTACACCGCGGGGCAGATAGTCTGTCCTGCGGTGCTATTTTAACAAATTATTGTCCTTTCGAGACGCTCAGAGTTAAGCGATAAAGGACTCAAATGTTTAAGATGTTTAAGGATAAAAAGCCCAATGTTGGAGTCTGTGTGCAAAAAGGTATCACTCGAGGCACTTGTCGAGGGCGGCGGTGATGGCTTTCTTGTCCATCTTTTGCCCGATGAAAACGAGTTTTTGCATGCGGTCTCCGTACTGTTCGTCCCAGTCGCGTGCAAGCGCGGGTTCGCGCTCCATGAGGTCGAGCAGCTCGTCCTTGGGCATGGTGGCGTACCACTGTCCGGCGTTTTTCAGTTGGAACTGCTTGCCGGCCTGCTCGAAGACATAACAGGTGTCGTACTCAGAGGCAAAATAGCACATACCCTTGGCACGGATGACCTCTTTGGGCCAGTGACGCGCCACGAAATTGTCGAAGAGGGACAGACTGAACGGACGGCGTGCAAAATAAACAAACGTACTGATTCCGTACTCCTCCGCCTCACCTTCCTCGTGGTCATGGTCGTGGTGATGGTGATGATGTTCGTGACCATGATGGTGCTCGTCATGTTCATGTTCGTCATGTTCATGTTCATCATGCTCGTGCTCGTCATCATCATCGTCATCGTCATCATGATGGTCATGCTCAGGGTCGGCTGTCTCCACCTCGTGAATCCATGCGGCAGAGCCGGCTACGCGGTCAAAATCGAAAGCTCCGGTTCCTACCAACTTATCCAACTCGACATCGCAGTAGTCGCATTCGATGATTTCCGCCAGCGGCTGTATGGCTCGGATGATGGCACGGATATGGTCCAACTCATCCTTGCTGACCTCGGAGGCTTTGTTCAGGAGGATCATGTTGCAGAACTCAATCTGCTGAATGATGAGGTTCTCGATGTCGTCTTCTTCCAGATGCTGCTTTTTCAGGTTGTCACCCGCAGCGAACTCATCGCGCATGCGTAGGGCATCCACCACTGTGGTGATACTGTCCACAACGGGCAGTCCGTCCTTGGCATAGGCGGGTGCCACCGCCGAATAGGAGCAGATAGTCTGCGCGATGGGGGCCGGCTCGCATATGCCGCTGGCTTCGATGACGATATAGTCGAATTTCTTCGAGGCGATGATGTCGTGCAACTGCTCAATGAGGTCTGTACGCAGTGTGCAGCATATACAACCGTTCTGCAATGCTACGAGGGAGTCGTCCTGTTGGGATACGACGCCGCCTTGCTGAATGAGGGAGGCATCAATGTTTACCTCGCCCAGGTCGTTGACGATTACCGCGAACTTTATCCCCTGACGGTTTTGCAGAATTCGGTTTAGAAGAGTGGTTTTTCCGCTTCCGAGATACCCTGTGAGAAGCAGAACGGGTGTTTGTTGGATGGTCATTTTCCAGTGTATTTATTTCTGTTGTTTGTATGTTTAGTCGTTCTATGGAAGTATCCAAGAACTTTTCAATCTTATTGAAGAAATGTTGGTCCTTCTCGCTGACGAGTGTGATGGCTTCGCCACTTTTGCTCTGCGGACCCTCTTCGGCATCCGTCACTCCGGAGCCACCGCGGGCAGTACGTCCGATACGGTGTACATAGTCCTCGGCATCGCGGGGTACGTCGTAGTTGATGACAAGGGGGATATCGTCCACATCGATGCCGCGCGCCACTATATCCGTGGCGATAAGGATGTCCACCTTGCCGTTGCGGAAATCCAGCATCACCTCCTCGCGCTCTTTCTGCGAGAGGTCGGAGTGCATCTGACGGACCTTGGCAGGTCCCTTCACCAGGTAGTGATAAAGTTCTTTTACCCCCGCCTTCTTGCCGACAAAGATGATGACCTTGCTCAGGTGCCTTTCTCCTCCCAGCAGATACTGTACAATGGCGGTCTTTTGCCCCTCATGGCAGATTGCCGCCATCTGGTGAATCGTCTCGGGGGGTCGGCTGATAGCGATGTTCACCTCCACCGGGTTGCGCATGAAGGTCTTGGCAAGCCGGCGCAACTCCTGCGGCATAGTGGCGGAGAACAGGATAGTCTGTCTGTCCTTGGGCAGGTGAGAGACAATTGCCATGATGTCATCGAAGAAACCCATGTCCAGCATGCGGTCAGCCTCGTCCAGAATGAAATACTTCACTCCTGAGAAATCTATCTTGTGCAGGTTGATATGTGAGAGCAGCCTGCCCGGAGTGGCAATCACGATGTCGGCTCCCTTGGTCAGCCCTTGCTCCTGCGCCGCCCATGCCACGCCGTCGTTGCCGCCATAAATGCAGACGGACGAAGAGGGCACGTAGTAGGAGAAGCCCTCCATCTGCTGGTCTATCTGTTGCGCCAGTTCGCGGGTGGGGGCCATGATGATGGCGTTCACCTTGTCCTGCGCATGGTTGTCAATCAGCAGGTTGTTCAGCAAGGGCAGGATATATGCGGCAGTCTTGCCCGTACCGGTCTGGGCGCAGGAGATAACATCCTTGCCCTCCATGATTACGGGGATAGTTTGCGCTTGTACCGGGGTACACTCGTCGAAGTGCATGTCCCACAATGCGTCTAACAGTTCGTCTTCCAGATTCAGTTCATCAAATGTCATAATCAATCCCAGCCCTTAAAGATTTCCGCCCCGTAAATATTATTCTCATTCGCATCGTGCAGGGGACTCCACAACTGTGCAAAGAAAGGATTCTCCTTCGCCACAGCGTCCCAATGCCACGGACGCTCTCCCGGTTCACCGGCATAGGGCCAAGGCATGTCCAGGTAGTCCCAGTGTCCGCCCAGCAGAATCAGTCTGGGCGAAGCCTCGAACTGATGTCCTGAGGCACTCTGCCACGTAAGACGCGTATCCAGGTCGCCCTTCACCATCGTCTCACTCAGGCACTTGCCGCCACGGAACGCCGCCGCTTGCTGCATGTCTTCAATGGTCAACTCACTAAGCGGCTTGGTCTCGTCATAACCATGATTCAGCACCACTTGCTGCTGTGTAGGTTCGGTCAGGTCCATCCTGTCCCAATCGGGGATGGCTTGGTATTTCTGCAAAGAACCATAATACGCGTTAATGCGTGCGCGTACCTTATTCTTAATCCACCACTGCGTGCCATGCTCTTTGCTGTTAGCCATGAACCACATCGCCAGTTTGACGATATGCGGCACCAGTTTCGCCGCCCGTGTCTTGGCTGCAAAACGTATTCCCAATGGCAGTTCCGGCGAAGCGGCAAGCCTGCGGAAATAGTCCTCTACGGGCAGGTTCTCGCGGAAATGGAGGTAGTTCTCCAGCACATCGCTATCCAGATACCAAGCGCCATGGAAATTGCGCGTAGTGAACCATTTGCTTTCAAATATCTTGGTCGGCGCAGGACATCCGATGGCATCCAGCAGCAGGCATTCGAACTTGTAATTGCTGATTCTGTACGAAGCCCCCGAGCCGATGTTGTAGTACCGTTTCCAGAACTCTTCGGGCACATCGGGCCGGCATACGCGCTCCAACAGCCTGCCTGAGTCCTCCACCGTTGCCCACTCGAGCACCCCGCGAACGGGCACATGGAACATGATAGGGTCGTAGTTCTTCAGGATGGCGGGATACAATATTCCCGACTGTCTAAGACTCACCCACCGGCGGATTCCCGAGTCGGTAATGAGTCGTTCTGCCGCCACTTTGGTTACGCCGTAATGGTCGTAGGCACTCACGCAGACAGGGTCACCCGTGCGGCACCAATGCAGCGGCTCGCGGCGGTCACCCATCTGTGCCACCGAGCCTATATACACCACTTTGGGTTGTTTCTCGCCCTGCGCCAACACCGCCTTGGTGACGTTCTCCGCCGCAGCCATGTTGATCTGGCGGGTGAGCGTAGGCTGATAGTCCGCCTTGGGCGAAACCATGCCACCCACATGCAGCACGATATCCGCGCCGGCCCGCCCCCGCAAAACCGCATCATAGTCACGAAGGTCACCCCAGATAATTTCAATATCCTTCTCAATGGGTGACAACAACTGCACGTTCTTCTTGCTTTTGCGGGCAAGGACGCGTATGATATAATTCTCTTTGTGAGCGAGCAGTTCTTGCAGACCTGCCCACCCCATCGTACCGGTTGCGCCGGTAAGGAATACGGTTGTTTTCATACTTTTTCTTTCTTTTTGAACCGGCGCCGGAAAGCCCGGTGTTTGCGTTCTTCGGTGTGAAGCACGTTGGAGAAGAACTCACCGGTGTTACGAATCAACTCCAGTTCCCACATCTTGTCATCATAGGTGCGGACAAGGGCATGTTCTTGGTCGGACATCACCAACAGGTAGTCGCCCTCTTGTATCAAGGTCTGGCCGTTGGGGAACAGATACTCGTCGCCGCGGCGGAGGATAATCACCAACGAGTTCTTGTCCAACCCCAAGTCCTTCAGGTGCACGGGGTTTGGTGCCATCTCTTCCGTCACAACCACCTCAATCGCTTTTTCCTCAATCTCTTCCGGCAGGCTGATATCGAAGTGGGTCGGCTCCTGCCTGTCTTGCTGGGGCAGGGTCAGTTTCAGTTTCCTGGCAATCCACGACAGGGTCGTCCCCTGCGTCAGCAGCGACACAATCGTGCACACAAAAGCAATGTTGAACAGTACATCCGAATGGGGCACTCCGTCCGAGGCGCACTTGATTGCCAGAATAATCGGCACCGCACCTTTCAGTCCCACCCAGGACACATACGCCTTGTCTATCCGGTTGAATTTCTTGAACGGCAACAGCGACAGATACACTGCCAACGGGCGGGCGATCAATATCATGATAGCGCTCACAATCAATGCGGGAACAATCACTTTGCCCAAATTGTGCGGGCTTACCAACAAGCCCAAAATAAGGAACATCAGCAACTGGAACAGCCACGACATGCCGTCAATAAATCCCATCGTGTTACGCTTGTAGGGGAACTTGCTGTTACCTATCACCAGACCGCCTATATACACCGCCAGATAACTGTTCCCGCCCATAAAATACGCCATCGAGTAGATAAAGATGCAGGCTGTCAGAATCAGAATAGGGTACAGACTGGAGTTGCTGAGCGACATCTTGTTCATCCATATGGTCAACAGTTTGGCAAAACCGAAACCCACCACTATGCCGAAGACCACACTCCACGTGATGGAGATGAACACGCCCAATCCTACCTGCCATGCTGGTTGTTGTTTGGTCAGCACATCTATCATCGTCACGGTGATGATGTACGCCATCGGGTCATTACTCCCCGACTCCAACTCCAGCAACGGACGTAGGTTATGCTTCAAGCGAATACCGTTATTGCCCAGGATGGAGAATACCGAAGACGCATCGGTTGAGGACATCGTAGCCGCCATCAGCAAGGCGAAAGACAGCGACACCGGGTTGTCACTGCCAAACAGGCTGAACACACCCCAAATCGCCAATCCGCTCAGCAGCCACGTCAGTGCCACGCCCACTGTTGCAAGCATCGTGCCCGGCCACATTATCGGACGGATGTCCACAAACTTAGTACCCATGCCACCCGCAAACAGGATGACACACAGTGCTATACTACCCAGAATTTCCGCACCGTCAGTGTTGTTGAATTGTATGCCTACCAGTCCGTCTTCGCCGAAAAGCATTCCCACCGCCAGGAATAACAACAAGGCGGGAATGCCCAGCTTGCTGCTCAATTTGTCAGTAAAAATGCTGGCAAAAAACAGCAGCGATAGAATCAACAGCATCAATTCAACATGATTGGAAGAGAGTGTCATTTCGCTTGTACCTTACTTTAATAAAAACTCTTGTATTATTGTCTCCAACTGCTCTTTGGGTCGCAATCCGCGCAACACCTGCGGCATGCCGTGCACCGGTATGAATACCAGCATGGGGATGGAACTTGCCTGAAAATAGTACGCCAGTTCCCGCTCGCGATCCACATTCACCTTGTAGAAAACCACCTCGTCGCAGTGCTCTTCCGCCAACTCTGCCAGAATAGGTCCCAAACGTCTGCATGGACCGCACCAGTCGGCGTACAAGTCAATGATACAAGGCTTCTCGCCCTTATAATTCCATACGGAATCACGCGTGTAGTCAAACACCCGCGACTTGAAATCCATCGTACTCAGGTAGTGCACTTCGTCTTGGGCATAAATGATACCCGAAAATGCACAGATGAGGACTATAAGAAGCAATTTTTTCATAAAATATGATGTTTTTACCCTGTTTTTGTTGCGTAGTTTCAAAAAAAGCAGTATCTTTGCAGCCTATTTTGATTCAATCATGATTATTACAACCGACATCGACCTCGCACTGCGCGAGCAGACTGCATTGACTCCGTTGGAGCAAGTTTTCATTTTGGTGGACGAGAATACACGTGTTCACTCGCTACCCATCATCCTCAAGACGCTACCCCTTCCCGCCGAACAAATATTGTGTATCCCGGCCGGTGAGGCGCACAAAACACTCCACACCGTGGAACTGATCTGGCAGTTTCTTGAGCAACGAAACGCCACACGCCACTCGCTGCTATTCTGCCTCGGCGGCGGAGTGCTGACCGACATGGGCGGGTTTGCAGCCGCCACCTTCAAGCGGGGCATGCCTTGGATCAACATCCCCACGACACTGCTCGGCATGGTCGATGCTGCCAATGGCGGCAAGACCGGTTTCAACTACGGGGGATTCAAGAATGAGATAGGTCTCATCCGTGAGGCCAAACAGACAATCATCGACCCTGTGTTCCTGAACACCCTGCCACGCAAGCAGTTCTTGTCCGGATTTGCCGAGATGATCAAGCATGCACTCATCTCCTCGCCGCTCGAACTCGCCTCTATCCGCGCCTTCGACTTGGACCGACCCGACCCCGCACTGCTGCAGGAACTGATCACACGCTCCGTGGATATCAAGAACTACATCGTGGATAGCGACCCCGAAGAGACCGGCATGCGCCAAACGCTCAATTTCGGACACACCATCGGACATGCGATTGAGGAATACAGTCTCCGTCATGACAACGAGCCCCTCCTGCACGGATACGCCGTACTCTATGGTATGGTGGCAGAACTATACCTGTCCCTTTGCAAACTGGGGTTCCCCGAGCGTGACCTACAGGCCGTTGTGGCAATCATGAAACAGTATTACGGCAAGCCTGTCTGCCCTTGCAAGGACTACGATGAACTCATCGAACTCATGCAGCACGACAAGAAAAACCCGACTCCCGACCGCATCACTTTCACCCTGCTCCGCTCCGTGGGCAACTACCAATTAGGCTGTAGCGCAACTGAAGAGGAAATCCGCGGTGCGCTGGACTTCCTCTTCAACTGCTAAACGGCTTACGACAACCAGCGTACGTAAGCGAAGTCCATACGATGCGGCAGCAAGTCGTTCTTCGGGAACAGACGGAAACCGAACTTCAGGTGGCCTGCATAGTCCAGCGTGAACTCACGCGCAAACGTCAGGACCGAACCTTCTGATTTCACCAACGGCAGTTCTTTCACTGAGTACAGGTGGTCGTTGTTGTGCAGACCCGAGCGGACTGCCACCAGTTCTACACCCAAGCCTTTATCATTCAAGCCCTTCGTATCCAGCACTACCTCCAGTTTGTAACTGTCACCCACCTGCGGGTTGGCAAGCATCTCTTCCGGCATGATGACGTTCT
The DNA here is from genome assembly GCA_946619625.1 of uncultured Bacteroidales bacterium. Classification (GTDB taxonomy): domain Bacteria; phylum Bacteroidota; class Bacteroidia; order Bacteroidales; family Paludibacteraceae; genus Colicola. Next base: position 2,566 of record CAMOMF010000121.1, on the reverse strand, counting down.
TCACCTCGATCTCATCCCAGTGAGCCGCCATGTTCTCCTTCCAGGCAGCAATCTCTTTGGCTATCTTGAAGTGGTCTGCCGCCAGCAACTGATGACGTTTCGCCTCTTTGTTGTAGAAGCGGTCGAAATAGTCGTCCATCATCCGCTTGGTGGTGTAGAACGGAGTAATCTGAGTCATCGAGTTCTTAATCGCTTGTACCCACTCAGGACTGTAACCCTTCGAGTTGCGCGCATAGTACATCGGGATAATCTCGCTCTCCAGCATATGGTAGATGGTCGCGGCATCCAACTGGTCTTGGTGCGATTGGTTCTCATACGTACGCTTGTCGGTCAATGCCCAACCTGCGCCCTGACGATAACCTTCATACCACCAACCGTCCAACACGGAGAAGTTCAGCACACCGTTCATCTGCGCCTTCTCGCCGGATGTACCCGAAGCCTCCAAAGGACGCGTCGGTGTGTTCATCCAGATATCTACGCCGGATACCAAACGCTTGGCAAGACTCATGTCGTAGTTCTCCAGGAACACAATCTTGCCGAGGAACTGCGGCATACGGCTGATCTCGATGATACGTTTGATCAGACCCTGACCTGCGCCGTCAGCGGGGTGAGCCTTACCGGCAAACAGGAACTGAACAGGGCAGGTGGGATTGTTTACCAACTTGTCCAGACGCTCCAAATCATTGAAGAGCAGGTGCGCACGCTTGTAGGTGGCGAAGCGGCGGGCGAAACCGATAATCAGCGTTTCCGGCTTCATGGTGTTCACCGCCTTCACAATACGGGCAGGGTCACCTTGGTTCTTCATCCAACTCTCACGGAACTGGACACGGATATAGTCTATCAGTTTGCGCTTCAATGCCATACGGGTGTTCCAAACCAACTCGTCCGGCATGTCGGCATACGGTGCCCACATCTTCGGGTCGCTCTGGTTGGCGAACCACTCTTTCGGGAACTCTTTTTCGTAGATGGCTTTCCACTCGCTGGCAGCCCATGTAGGCATATGCACACCGTTGGTCACATAGCTTACGTGCAGTTCTTCGGGGAAATAGCCCGGCCACACCGGTGCAAACATCTTCTTGCTTACCTCACCATGCAGCCACGATACACCGTTCGCCTCCTGGCATGTGTTCAGCGCAAATACCGACATCGAGAATTTCTCGCCCTGGTCATCCGGATTGGTGCGACCCATACCTATCAGGTCGTGCCACTCAATGCCCAACTTCGGAGCGTACTCGTTCATGTACTTGTAGAACAAGCCCTCCTCGAAATAGTCGTGACCTGCCGGAACCGGAGTATGGCAGGTGTACAGACCGCTGGCACGTACTACCTCCAGCGCCTCGTTGAAACTCAAGCCGCCTTCTACATAGTCCACCAAACGCTGCAGACCCATCAAGGCAGCGTGACCCTCGTTGCAGTGATATACATCCTTCGTGATACCCAACTGCTTCAGTGCCAGCGTACCGCCAATACCCAGCAGAATCTCCTGCTTGATACGGTTCTCCCAGTCACCGCCGTATAGTTGGTGCGTGATGCTGCGGTCCCACTCCGAGTTCAACTCGTTGTCTGTATCCAACAGGTACAGTTTGATACGACCTACATTCACTTGCCACAAGTACGAATAAACCAAACGACCCGGATACGGTACATTCACAACAAACGGCGTGCCGTCTTCGTTGCGTACCTGTACAATGGGCAGGTTGTTGAAGTTCTGCGCCTCATAGTTGGCAATCTGCTGACCTTCCGGCGACAACGTCTGGGTGAAATAGCCGAAACGGTACAGGAAACCGATGGCTGTCATATCCACGTTGCAGTCCGATGCCTCTTTCAGGTAGTCACCTGCCAGAATACCCAAACCGCCACTATAAATCTTCAGCACGTTGCTCAGACCGTATTCCATCGAATAATACGCAATTGACGGCTTGCTCTTGTCCGGCTTGACGTCCATGTACTCGCGGAAATCGGCATACACGCGGGACAACTCAGCCATGAAACGCTTGTCCTTGCCCAACTCCAAGATCTTGTCATACGACAACGTGTTCAGCAACATCACTGGGTTGCTCCCCGCTTGGTGCCACAACTCTTTGTCGATGTTACGGAACAATTCTTTCCCTTCATGATTCCAAACCCACCACAGGTTGTAGGCAAGTTCTTCCAGTTTCTTCAAATTCTCCGGCAGATTTGCACGGACGGTTACGTCTTTCCAAACGACCGGATTTACATTACTTACTTTAATTCGCATAAAATATGTGATTGATTGTTAATTATTTCTTTAATCCCACGCAGACAGAACAGACCATCCTGCCTGCAGCACAAAACAGCGTTCCGTATATATTAACTACGGAAACACAACATTTGCGGGTGCAAAGTTACTGCTTTTTTTTCAATTATGCAAATATTTTCGCAAAAAACCGCAAATTGCCAATTCCAATCTTACAAATCCACCTACCCTTCCCAACCACCTCATTACAAATTTCCCCGTTTTTTTCACTTCTCACTTTTTCACACCAACTTCAATCTCGAGTAATACCATTGTAATACCCGGAGCGTCTCCCCGCCAAACGGGGAG
>CAMOMF010000120.1 GCA_946619625.1 uncultured Bacteroidales bacterium | reverse complement strand
TAGTGGCGCGATAGTCGTTGTAACGAATGTGAAAATGCGGAGGGTTATGCTCCGAATTATACATCGTTATCACGATTCCATAAAAGAGACTTTCTCTGGCATAGTGTTTTATTTGTTAAATCCGGCTGCAAAGTTACTGCTTTTTTTTGAATTATGCAAGAGATAAGGCAAAAAAAATGATATTTTGCTGCCAAAAGTAGGAAGACTGTGGATAAAAGTGTTTTTTTGTACAATAAAAACGGTTTTTGTCAGTTTTTTTACTTTTTTCTTGCATATGTCCGTTTTTTTTAGTAACTTTGCACACTTTTTTGAAAAAACATGCATCCAAAAGCGAATATACATATCAAAAACAAGCGTGCGACGTTCGATTATATCGTGCTGGACCGGTACACTGCAGGGTTGCAGTTGTTCGGTACGGAGATCAAGTCGATTCGTGAGGGCAAGGCGGGTTTGGTGGACACATACTGTACGTTTGTAGGCGGCGAGTTGTGGGTGAAGGGCATGCATATTGCCACCTACGCCTTCGGCAGTTACAACAACCATGAGTCGAAGCGTGACCGTAAATTACTGCTGACGAAGCGTGAGTTGCGCAAGTTGCAGAACGCAGTCAAGGACACCGGAAAGACGATTGTTCCGCTGGAGTTGTTCATCACCGAGCAGGGTTATGCCAAACTGGAGATTGCACTCTGCCAAGGCAAACATACGTATGACAAGCGTCAGTCGTTGCGTGAGAAAGAGGACCAGCGGACGATTGAACGGACCATGCGTGCGTACTGACGGTGGTATGCAGAGGGTAAGGAGAGGGTAAGGAGCCCGTAAGCAAATTGTATATATGTTTTGCCTTTGGCAGGCATGGCAATAAAGCGAAAAATGAACGAATAAAAACGAAAATATGTCAAAAGCATTATTGATGATTTTAGACGGATGGGGAATTGGCGACAAGACCAAGTCCGACGTCATTTATAGCACTCCCACACCCCATTGGGACGCGCTGCTGAAGAACTATCCTCACTCGCAACTTCAGGCGTGCGGTGAGAGCGTGGGTTTGCCTGAAGGACAGATGGGAAACTCGGAAGTGGGTCACCTGAATATAGGTGCCGGACGTGTTGTGTATCAAGACCTTGTAAAGATAAACATGGCTTGCCGCGACAACAGCATTCTGAAGAACCCCGAGATTGTGGCAGCATATAGCCATGCCAAAGAGACGGGCAAGAAAGTGCACCTGATGGGTCTGACCTCAACGGGTGGAGTCCACTCGTCACTTGACCACCTGTTCAAACTGGTGGAAATCAGTTCGGTGTATGGTGTGGCAGAGCGCACGTTCGTACATTGCTTCATGGACGGGCGCGACACTGACCCGCGTTCCGGCAAGGGGTTCATTGAGTTGCTTCAAGCCGAATGCGACAAGTATGGTGCGCATATTGCATCTATCATCGGACGATTCTACGCGATGGACCGTGACAAACGTTGGGAGCGTATCAAAGTGGCTTACGATCAGTTGGTTAACGGTAAGGGTTTGCTGTGCGATGACATGGTGGCAGGCGTGCAGGGCTGTTATGACCGCCACACCGAGGAGCATAAGGATACCGACGAGTTTATGGAGCCGCTGGTGAATGCCAATTGCGATGGCAGAATAGAGGAGGGTGATACCATCATTTTCTTCAATTACCGCAACGACCGCGCGAAAGAAATCACTATCGTGCTGACTCAGCAAGACATGCCCGAACAAGGTATGCACACCATCCCGAACCTGCATTATTGCTGCATGACACCCTACGATTCCTCGTTCACGGGACTGCATATCCTTTTCCCGAAGGAGAACGTGGAGAACACGCTGGGCGAGTACATCAGCAACCTGGGAATGAAGCAGTTGCGTATAGCCGAGACGGAGAAGTTTGCGCACGTCACATTCTTCTTTAACGGCGGACGCGAGGCGGAATATCCGGGCGAGGATCGTATCCTCATCCCGTCACCCAAAGTGCCCACATACGACCTGCAGCCCGAGATGTCGGCTCCGGAGGTGACCAAAGCCTTGGTGGAGGCAATCGGTCAGGAGAAATACGACTTCATCGCTCTGAACTTTGCCAACGGTGACATGATTGGTCATACAGGAGTGTATGATGCTATCGTTCAGGCGGTCAAGGCAATTGACAAACTGTCGAACGAAGTGATAGAAGCCGCCTTGGCACACGGATACGAAATACTGATCATTGCCGACCACGGCAACTGCGACAACGCTATCAATCCGGATGGCACGCCCAACACGGCGCACTCGCTCAACCCCGTTCCGTTTGTATATATATCCAAGGACCATACCGATGCCAAGGTGGAAGACGGCAAACTGGCAGATGTGGCACCATCGCTGTGCCATATACTGGGGATTCCGCAGCCGAAAGAGATGACGGGGCACTGCCTTATTCATTGATTTATCGATTAGGACACGCACATGTTGCCATTCGATTTCATAGAACAGATGCGACCCCTTCTGGGTGGTGAACTGGACGCTTTCCTGCAGTCGCTACAGACCGAGCGGGAGACGTCAGTCCGCCTGAACGATAAGGTGCCGTACGAATCGCTGACAGTGTTGCACGAGTCGGGTATGTCCGAGGTGCCGTGGTGTCCGGACGGGTATTACCTGAAACGCCGTCCTCAGTTTACGTTGGACCCTTTGCTGCACGCTGGTTGCTACTATGTACAGGAGGCATCATCGATGTTTGTCGATGAGGTTCTGGCACAGTTGGTCAACCCTGACAGCGTGGTGCTGGATATGTGTGCGGCTCCGGGCGGCAAATCTACCCTCATCAGCCAATATCTGGGCGAGGAAGGGTTGCTCATCAGCAACGAAGTGGTACGCCAGCGCGTATTTATCCTGTCGGAGAACATCCAGAAATGGGGTAACGGCAACACGATAGTCACTCACAATCAGGCGCGTGACTTTGGCGACAAAGCGGAGAACCTGTTTGACTGCGTATTGGTGGACGCGCCTTGCTCGGGCGAGGGTTTGTTCCGCAAGGACGAAGGTGCGGTGGATGAGTGGAGTTTGCGCAACGTGGATATGTGTGCTGAGCGACAGCGTGATATTTTGCGTTACGTATGGCCCGCGCTGAAACCGGGTGGCATAATGATATATTCCACATGCACATACAACCCCAAGGAGGATGAAGAAAACGCACTATTCATCCGTGATACTCTGGGGGCGGACATTGTGCCGGTGGACACTGACCCTTCGTGGAATATCGTGCAGAGTGCAAAGGCAGGTTACCATTTCTACCCGCACAAAACGCGCGGCGAGGGTTTCTACCTGTGTGTCCTGCGCAAGCGCGAAGTGCCGTTCACGCCATTTCGCGTCAAACCGGGAAAAGAGCGTGGAAATAAACCCGTCGAGGGACTTGGCGAACTGCAGAGTTGGCTCTTACATCCCGAACGTTGGGTTATCCGCCAAAGTGACCGTTTTACGGATGCCTATCCACTCAGATATAAAGACTTGATAGAGTGGTTCTCAACGCATTTTACCTGTATCAGCACAGGTTTTGGCATAGGCGAAGTACGCGGCAAACACGTCGCCCCGCAGCATAGCCTCAGTATGGTGAAGGATTTCCGCAAAGAGATGTTCCCTCAAGTGGAGTTGTCCTTGGAAATGGCGCAGGCATATCTGCGTAGCGAGGCACTCATTCTGCCCGAACAACCCAGCGGCTACCTGCTGATGACCTATAAGAACGTGCCGCTCGGTTTCGTGAAAAACGTCGGGAACCACAGTAATAATTTATATCCTAACGAATGGAAAATCAGGTACAAATAAGCGGCAGACTCACTTTCCTCGGGACGGGCACTTCCATTGGCGTTCCGATGATTGGTTGCGGTTGCGAGGTGTGCCATTCGGCAGACCCTCGTGACCGGCGTCTCCGTTGTTCGTCGTTGATAGAGACGCAGGGCAAGCGTATCCTGATTGACTGTGGTCCTGATTTTAGGGCGCAGGCATTGGCACATGGCATCACCCGCTTGGACGCGCTGCTTATAACGCACAACCACTACGACCACCTCTACGGCTTGGACGATGTGCGTCCGCTGGGTAACACGCCCGTTTATGGCGACAAAGTGGTGCTGCAGACTATTCACCAGATTATGCCTTACTGTTTCGGTGCGCACAAGTATCCGGGTAGCGCCACCGTCGAATTGCATGAGATTGAGGCGTTTAAGCCATTTCATGTTGGTGGCGTGGACGTGTTGCCTTTGCCTGTTACGCACGGACATTTCGACATTCTCGGGTATCGTATCGGACCCTTGGCTTACATCACCGATGCCAGTTTCCTTTCCGAAGAAACCTTCACAGCCTTACAAGGAGTGGATACGTTGGTTCTGAACGCATTGCGTATAACACAGCACCCCTCGCATTTCTCCTTGGCGGAAAGTATCGAGGCGGCTGAACGTATCGCTGCCAGGCGTACATTTTTTATTCATTTCTCGCACGACATAGGCTTGCAGGCACAGACCGAGCGCATGCTCCCCGCTGGTATGTTTATGGCGTACGATGGTTTACAGATAGAATGGTGAAACGATTGATATATATTGCTTTCATGCTACTCTCTGTGCTCCCTCTCAGTGCACAGCAGATGTACATGCAGGTGCAGGTCCGCAAGCCTGCCGAGGTCAAGATAGATGCCGCGGTACGTAGCCTCCTGCTGGTTAATAACACCCCGCTCAGTACCGAACAACCGCGATTCTTGCTCTTCGCAGCCGCCAATGCACTCGCTGAGTCCGACCGCTTTGACGAGGTGTCGGTACTGCCCTCCCTCTCCGCCACCGTTTCTGTGGACAGTCTGTGCGACAGATACGAGTCTGACGCACTGCTCGCACTCAATGCGCTGGTCTTCGATGGCTCACTGGCAAACGCCTATTGGACAGTTCATTACAAAGGCGGACGCTCTTTCTCTTTCTTTACCGATACCGACCTGCAATCCTGCGACGGCGACAATGATTGTGCCGCCTACGTGGGAGAACAACTCATTTTTATTATTGCCCCGCACTGGGAAACCGAAGAGCGATATCTGTACCGCAACGACAATCCCCATATCCTGACAGGTTTGAATGCTGTCAGTCACAAGGATTGGAGTGCTGCCATCACCGAGTGGAGCAAGGCGCTTTCGGACAAAGACGAGTCCAAGGCGTACGCCGCTGCCAACATGGCGGTTGCATACGAGATGCTCGACCAATACAACACTGCCATGGTTTGGGTCAACAACGCTATCACTTACTTCCGCCGTCTCCGTTCCTCTGACGCTGCCCAGCAGGTGGTCAACTTGCGCTACTATCTTTCCCAACTGGAGGAACGCAAAAATACGGATCTCCTTAAGTAGATTTTTCTCCTCATTGTACCTCACTCCTTAGTATTATACTACGTATAATACCGCGCATATATCGCCGGTATCAACTTTATCGCTACCTGGTGAGGGGAGAGGCATGCCCTCTTCATACCTTCTTTATACCTTATCCGTCGCCGATTTCTACCCGGTCTATGACAACTCCGTTCTTTCTCCGCTCTTTT
>CAMOMF010000119.1 GCA_946619625.1 uncultured Bacteroidales bacterium | reverse complement strand
CCCGCACCACGTACCGACCTCAAGCCACACGCGCCCAGACTGGTTTCATTCATGGTGCCAAAAGAGTTTATCGGCGCTATCATCGGCCCCGGCGGAAAGATTATCCAAGGTATTCAGAACGAGTCAGGTGCCGTTATTTCTATAGAAGAAGTCGAGGATGGCGGCTTGGTAGAAGTTGCATCCAACAACAAAGAGAGCCTCGACCTCGCTGTTTCCAAGATTAAAGCCATCGTGGCACTGCCCGAAGTGGGAGAGGTTTATCCCTCTACCATCAAGAGCATCATGCCTTACGGCTGCTTCGTAGAGTTCATGCCCGGCAAGGAAGGTTTGCTCCACATCTCAGAGATTGACTGGAAACGCTATGAAACCATGGAGGAAACCGGACTGAAGGAAGGTGACAAGATAACCGTCAAGTTGCTTGACATTGACCAAAAGACGGGCAAGTTCAAACTCTCTGCCAAGGTGCTCAAAGAAAAACCCGAAGGTTATGTTGAGCCCGAACGCCGTCCACGTCCCGAGCGCGGGCCAAGACCTGAACGCGCCAACCGCCCGGAAGACGGAGCACGTCTCGAACGCCCTCATCGCGGACCGCGTCCCGAGAAACAATAATGGATAACTGCTAAAAAATAAGAACTGCTTGAAAAAGATAGTTCTCATACTACTCACGTCTCTGCTGACAGTCACTCTGCCGGCAGAGACGTCTGCTATTAAAGAGACCCACCCCTCACCCATCCGACTGCTCATGCACACCGAACGCTTGTGGCGCGCCGGACAATACGAGGAGGCGATGGACAGCGCAACCTATATCCTAACCATCGCTCCAAACAACTCCGCCGCGAAGAATTTCATCCACGACCATTGGGATGACATGATCCGGCATACTAACCGCACCCTCGAACAGAACGCCGGCGAGACAGACCTGCAACAGTCACTTGTCCGCCTTGAACTTTTCCGACTCTTGGCGGAGATTGCCGATAACCTGAAGGAGGTACAGTTGCCTTTGGTCGGAACCAACTGGCAGTGGTATCCCGAACTATACTACAGCCAGGGAGACTACGATTCCGAACGCATGCATATCTACCACATGCTGTTGGAGGAGGCGAACCAATGCTTGCGTTCTTATGACACGGAAGGGGCGAAAAAACACCTGCTCACTGCTCTCCGCTACCTGCTTCCGGGTAACGAGCGTGAGTCCAACAGAGCGGAACTCCAAGCGGCTATCATACGCAACATGTCCGCCATGCGGAACACTCGTTCCATCCCCGAGGCGATCTTCACCTATGAACTGACCAACCTTAGTGACGCTTTGCGAGGAGACTCCGCCGTCACGTTGGACACGATTGAACATATGCGCCCCGTACTTCAAGCACATATAGCCGAACTGTACGAAGCCAAGGCGGACGAACTTTTGCAGCAAGGCGACTCCGCCCAAGCAGCAGATTACCGCGCCCTTGCCGACGATTGGCGCACTACCGTGCAACCCGACCCCGACAGATAGCATACTCCATTATGATATTATTATGATATTATTATGATATTATTATGATATTATTATGTTATTATTATGTTATTATTATGTTATTATTATGATATTATTAGGATATTAGGCTACTCCCTCTTATATGATTCAAGACAGCGAAGTAATATTATTAGGTACGTGCACGCGTACGCACGGTAAGCAGGGCGAACTGCAGGTGGTTAGTCCCAACGACCTCCTTTCTGCTGCCAACGACCCGCAGTTTCTCTTTTTCCGACTGGATAACATCCTCACTCCTTTCCGCCTGCTTGATTGGCGCGAAAAGGGCACAGACGCCTATATTGTCACACTTGCCGACATCTCTACAGAGGATCAAGCACTTCGCCTGTGTGGTAACAAGGTCTATCTGCTGCGCCGCGATGTGGCAGAGAATCCGGACGAGCCCCTTCTCACTTGGCAGGACTTCGTCGGTTTTGAGTTGGTTGACGAACAGCGCGGCTCGTTGGGGCAAATAAAAAACGTGGACGAATCCACGCTCAACACTCTTTTCCTTCTCGAGGACGGCACCATCTTACCCGCCCACGAAGATTTTATTACTTCCATTGACTCCAACGCCCGCCAATTGCACGTCTCCTTACCCGCAGGGCTTCTCTAAACTCTAAACTAAACTCTCCACGGCTTTGCCGATCGTTCGAGGCATTGCCGAATAAAGCACACGCAGTGATCGTCCGAGCCTGCGAGGAAAGAACTCTAAACTTTCAACTACTTTCAACTTTCCACTCTAAACTTTCAACTTCTTTCAACTTTCAACTTTCAACTATCAACTACTATCAACTATCAACTCTCAACTTCTATCAACTATCAACTTTCAACTATCAACTCTCAATTGTTGCGCCAATTGATACATGACTATTCCTGCAGTGACACTTACGTTCAGTGAGTGCTTGGTACCGTACTGCGGTATTTCTATACAACCGTCTGCCATATCCACTACACTCTGTTGCACGCCAAACACTTCGTGTCCCAACACGACAGCGTATTTTCTGCCGGACTGAAGGTGCACTTCGTCCAAACGGATACTGCCCTCTGCTTGTTCAACAGCGAAGACAGTGTAACCTGCTTGTTGCAGAGACAGAACCGCCTCGTTGGTGTCCTTAAAATAGCGGTAAGGAACCGTGTCCTCTGCTCCCAGTGCTGTTTTGTGCAAGTCTGAGGGCCACTCGCGCCCCTCTACGTCCTGAGGGTGTACCGTGATACCGCACAGGTAAACCGCCTCCAGACGAAACGCATCTGCCGTACGGAACACAGCGCCCACATTGTGCAGTGAACGTACGTTGTCCAGTACCACGATGAGTGGCACTTTCTCCGCCTGCCGGAACTGTTCCACTGTCAGGCGGTGCATCTCTATTGGCGTAAGTTTATGCATTTTATCTATTTTCGGAGCAACGCTCCTTGCTCTTTGCTCTTTGTTCTTATCTTCGCTTCGCTACGAACGATCGCTCTGCGTGCTTTGCTTTTTGTTCTTATCTTCGCTTCGCTACGAACGATCGCTCCGCGTGCCTTGCTCTTTGTTCCTTTTTCTAAAAGCCTCCCTCTCCTCGGGAGAGGGGCGGGGTGAGGTTAATTATATACTACCAACTTGCCGGTGACGCGGTTGTAGTTCCATTTATAGGCTTTCAGGTAGTTCTGCGCAATGCCTTTGGTCGGCACGCCGTATCCGTAACTGAGATCATACTCTTCGCCGCAGACAGGACAGGTGGCGAACATTCCCTCCACCTCTATAGGCACGTAACGCTCAACACAGTGCGGGCAGCACAAGTCGAAGGCGGAATATTGCTCGTTGAAGTTCACAAAGACGAGCACCCCCGAATAGCCTACTCTCTCGTTGGGGTAGCGGGGAGTGACGAACTCCATGTGCGCGCCGATATTGGACATGGTGAAATGGGGGAACTCACCCAGGATGTTCAGTTCCAAACTGACCGGATAATTGGGCACAGGGTTCACGATACTGGGAGTCTCACATGCGCCAAGTACCGCTACTAATAGTATGATTGCAATCTTTTTCCAGTTCATTTGTCGTTGTTTTTCTGTTCATTCCAAGCGAAGAAAGTACCCGCAAAGGACGAGGACCCGTAAAGGGACGGAGACCCGTAAAGGACGATTTACTTCGTTACGGCGTTGAGGTGCACCTTGAAGATGATAGTTGAGTAGGGCGGAATGAATGTGCCGGAAAGGCTGCCCTCCGTACCGGAGCCCTCTTCTTTGTACGCCAAGTTCCATGGAACAAACAGTTCGATGTCGCCGTGCGCATGTATCTTCTTCAACCCTTCGGCAAAACCGTCCACTACACCGGACATGCCGATGGAGGCGCCTACGCCGGAGTCCACCTGATAACCGTTAATCAGTTTGGCGGTGTAGGTGACAATGACTACAGATGCATTGTCGGGCTTGGCATCGGTAGTATTGCCCGCGTATAGAATACGGTACTGCAGACCGCTTGCGGTCGTCTGAACACCTTCGTTCTTGGCATTGGCAGCCATCCACATCTCGTTCTGCATTTTCCAATCCATCCATTTGTCCACTTTGCAACCGCAAAGTAACGCTGCAACCATTGGCAGTATATAGAATAGTTTCTTCATACAAATTTACTTATTTACAAATTGACTAATCAGTATGCGAGCCACAGACTGGGGTTCTGTATGTCTTTGTCTTTCCAAACCTGGAAGAACATCTCGGTCTTGTTGTCATTGTCGGGGTCGGTATAAACCGTACCGATAGTCTGCTTGGTTTTTACTTTGTCGCCTTTCTTCACGCTGATAGTGGCAAGTCCCGTATAGACGGTGCGATAATTACCATGCTGAATAATGACAGCGCTGGTGCCCCCCATGACGAAGCAACTGGTCACCTCTCCCTCATAGACGGCACGCACAGCAGCCCCGCGGGTGGTTTGGATATAGATACCTTTGTTGTTGACGGTTACTTTGGACAAAGTGGGGTGAGGGTGCACGCCAAACTCGCCGCTGACCACTCCTTTTTCTACAGGCCAAGGCAGGCGCCCCTTGTTTTTCTCGAAGCCGCCGGCAATGAGTTGTTGCTCTTTGGTCATTCTCTGCCCTTTCTGTTTGGCGGTCTGCTGCTTGATAATATCCTCAATCTTGCGGTTCAGGTCATCGGCTTTTTTCTGCTGTTTGCGTTGTTGCGCGAGCAGGTCTTTCTCTTTCTTTTTCAGTTGCTGCAGCATGTTCTGCTGTTTGCGCTCGTCGCGGGCAAGGTTCTCTTTCTCGCGCTGATGGATGGTGAGTGTCTGCTCTTTTTCCACGCGGTTGCTTTCCAGCAGTTCCGACTGAATATCTATTTCGGTCTGGGTGTTCTGGATACGTGCGACCTGTTCTTTGCGGAACTGCTGAAACTCCTGCAAATAGCGGATGCGCCGCATGGCTTGGTTGAAGTCCTCGGCACGCAGGACAAAGAGCAGGGGTGACTGCATCATATCCTGATAGTGCGTTTGTCGCACCAGGTTGGCGTAGTCCGTCTTGAGCCCTTCCAGAACCATCTGCAGAGAGTCGCGCTTGCTGCTGAGTTCGCCCATCTCGGTGTTAAGTGCGTCAATCTCGGAGTTGATGTTGGTAATAAGGCGCTTTCGCGTAGCGATATCCTTGCTAAGCAGGTTCAGTTTGTTGAGCGTGGCTTTCTCGGATTTCTTGGTTTCGCTGAGCATCTGCCCTGTTTTTTCCAACTCGCGCAGGGTCTTCTCGCGCTGTTTTCTCAGGTCGTTGACGCTCTGCTTCTGTGCTGCCATGGGCAATGCCAAAAGCGTCAAGAGCATGTATATGAATAGTCGTTTTATCATTTGTTCAGCAGGGCTTTGATGGTTGTGCGATTGTATCCGTTGAGCGAGAGCGGAAAAGCGGAGACGCGCTCATTGATAGTTCGGTATTGCAGGGTGAGGGTCGCCTCAATGCCCGAATAGCGAACGGTGGTGTCCTGTCCAATGGGGTAAGTGAGTCCCACCTCTTCGACCATCCTTTCCAGTAGTGGGAAGGTGATGTTGCGTCGCGTTTGGGCACTAATCTCTTCATAGGTCATTTCCACATAGCGGCGGTTGAGTTTCTCGAACAGCCGTGCTTTGTCGGGGTGCGCTTCCAAGCGGTACATCTCGATACCCATAATAGGTTGCACCGAGGCAACGATAATAGAGTCGGCAATGTAGGTGACGACAACCGGACTGACGAGTTGCCGTTGCATGTAGTGAATGACGACCAATCCTTTTCCGTAAGCGGTTTGGTACTGGGGTGTCCAGTCGCCGGTTTGTTGCTGTGCGGCTTGGTCCGCTTGTTTTTCCAGCGCCTCTTCCACCAGTTCTACAATCGCTTGGGAACTTTCCTCCACAGGTGTCGGTGTCTGTGTTTGGTTGGCAGGGTCGGTTGAGGGGCTTGGTGTCTGTTCCTGACCGACGGAGGAAGTGGTTTGCGCCTGAGATGGCTGTTCGCGCTGGGCAATGCTGCCGTCCTGTGCCATGTTCCCACGTTGCCCGGCAGACTGCTCTTTTTGGACGCTCTCTGCTATTTTCTTCTTGTTGTGACACGCTGTAAGTGTCAAACTGAGCACACAGAGGGCGGCAATGATTGCAAATATTTTATTTTGTTTCATTATCTGATTGGTTTTGTTCGTTAAACAGTATGCGGTAGTGATTCATCAGTTCTTCCTGGTCGGCGGCGTTGCCGGCTTTTTCCATGACTCGTTTCATGTAGAAGCGAGCGAGCGAGTCCTGTCCCTGGAGGTGCAAAATCCACGCATAGGTGTCAAGGAAAGTGGGATTGTTGGGCTCTTTCTCGATGGTCTTTTGACTCATTTTCTCCGCTTTCTTCAGGTCGCCCCCATTCGTAGCAAGCGTGTAGGCGTAGTTGTTGAGCACATAGACGTTCTCGGGGTCCAAGGCGAGTGCTCTCTCGTAGTGGCTGAAGCAACTATCCAATTGGTTGAGCCGCATGTACAGGTCTCCGCTGAGTACGTGCATGGAGAAGCGTGTGACCGGGTCTTTGGCTCCGAGTGCGATTCCCTCTTGCAGTACCTGCAGGGCGTCGTTGAGACTGTCTTGCTGCACCAAAGCCAGCCCCCAGTAGTAGTGCCAACGTGCGCTGTTAGGCTCCATCAGGTAGGCTTTCTGTACGAACGCTATCTGCTCCTCATTGGTGACGGTGGTGTCGGCCGTGAGCAGGTCGAAGTACTGCTTGAGGATGTCGTCGGAGGGTGCCACCTCAATAAGCCGCGCCAGTATGTTACGCTGCGAGAGGGCATCGCCCTGCTGCTGGTAGTACCGGTTGAGCGACTGCAGAACGTAGGTGTTGTCGGGATTGTCTTGCAGTGCCCGGTAGTAGAGGGCGAGTGCCTGTTCCTCTTTGCCCTGCGCCAGATAGATGTCTCCGCGCAAAGCCTGGAAATAGTAGTCGTCAGGCTCTTCCTTGCAGTAGTTCTCCACCACAGCGATGGCGTCCTTCACCTTACCCTGCATGATGAGGATACGGTATCGCTTGAGAACGTTGTAGGGACTGCGTCCTTCAATTTTCTCTATTTTGTTTTGCACTTGCAGTGCCTGAGTGTATTTGCCTTCGGAGAGTAGCAGTTGCTGGTAGGCATCCAACACATCGGTGTTATCGGATTGTCGTTTTGCCTCGGTGGTAATGACCTGCCTGGCGCGGCGTGCATAGTCGTTCTTGACTTTCACGGACGGTGTAGTGGAACTTTCCCCGCTGAGGCGGTAAAGCAAGGAAAAATAGCGGTACCAGTAGTCGTCCGGGCTGCCCTTGTAGGCTGTTTGATAGCGCGCCAGTGCGTCATTGTGCCTGCCGAGTCCCTCGTACAGAATGCCCAAGAAATGGCAGATGGCGGGGTCTTGCGGCTTGATGCGCCATGCAAACTCGGACAGCGAGAGGGCATCGTCGTATTGGGAGGCATCCAGTGCCTGTTGTGCGGCGTAGAGGTAGTAGGTGAACGCCTGCTCGTCCTGCTGTTGCTGCTCGGTGAGCGGTTGTTTGGATGCCAAGGGAGCAGCCAGTGCCGCTGAGTAGAAGGCGGTACCAAGCAGAATCAATATGGTGAGCAGGTGCTTCATTCTTCGGATTCAGTGTTGGCTTTGAACAGTTCTTTCATTGTGGGGTTGCCTCGCGTGAGCCGTTTGATAGTGAGGGCTTCGGCTTTGTCGTTGGCGAGGCGCAGGTTGTTCTCCGAGCCAATGAGTGCCTCCTTGATTTTCTGCAAGTGTTGGATAGAGTTGTCAATCTCGCGTATGGCTGTTTGGAATTTCTCGGAGGCAATGCGGTAGTTGCGTCCGAACTTGTCCTTGAAGTCGAGCAATTGCTCTTCGAACTTGGTGACATCCAGAGACTGTGATTTGGCAATAGCGAGTTGTCGTTGGTACTCGATGCTCTTCTTGCTGGTTTGGACGAGGAGTGTGATTAGCGGGATAAAGAACTGCGGGCGGATGACATACATCTTCTCGTAGCGGTAGGAGACGTCCACTATACCGCCGTTGTAGAGTTCGCTCTCCGGCTCCAAGAGTGAGACGAGCACGGCAAACTCGCAATGTTTCTCGCGCCGGTCTTTATCGAGTTTTTGGAAGAAATCTTCGTTCTTGTGCTTGGTGGCGGTGACGTCCATTTCGTTCTTCATTTCGAACATGATGGAGATATATTCCTGCCCCTGGTCGGTATCACGGAAGATGAAGTCGCCTTTGGAGCCGGTGGTGGCATCGTTGTCCTTCTCGAAATAGGCGTTGGGCATCATGGGGCGGAGGAGTTGGTTGAAGAGCGTGGAGCAGTGTATTTCCAGAGTTTCGCCTACCATTTTGGTCGAGAGGCGGGTCTTCATGTCCTTGTAGTATGCCACCTGTTCCTGGGCGAGCCGGAGTTGCGACTCGTATTTTTCCTTGAGTCCGTTTTCGCGCACTTGCGCTTGTGAGAGTGCTAATTGCGCCTGCGCCTTGAGTTGGCTGATTTCGCTGTCTTTTTCGAGCAAAGCGGTTTGCATCTGCGCGGATTTGACTTGGTCGATGGTTCGCAGGCGTTCCTGCAGTTGCTGCACTTCGCTTTGTTTCTGCTGCAACGCCTGGTCCCGCCGGTTCAGCTCCTGCTGGTAGCGTCCCGCCGTCTGCAAGGAAGCAACTTGCTGCTCGCTTTTCCACTGCGCATGCAGCTCCTCCACACGGCGATGTACTTCGTCGTGGAACTCTCTGTTTTTCACTTGACTTAGCAGCAAGGCGTAGTCGGCGTCGTCCACCGAGAACGGGGTCTTGCAATGCGGACAAATCAGTTCTTTCATGCTTAATATTTGGGGTGTGTACTGTTTGCCTGAAAACAGGCGCACACCTTTGCGGGTGCAAAGTTACTGCTTTTTTTTGAAATATGCAAATAAAAAGTGCATTTTTTTCAAAAAGGGCACTATTTTCAGCAGTGCAGCACCCCATGGGTTATGAAGGGTTCGAAAGGTTCAAAGGGTTCGAAAGGTTATGAACGGTTCGATATCTCGAGCCTTTGACCCCTTCGTACCTTTCGCACCCTTCGCACGACTCGGTCGATCGGCAGAGCCCGTCGAGGGAGCACGCGCAGCGATTGTCCGAGCCTGCGAGGAAAGAACCTTTCAACTTACTTGTTGAGCAGTTTGGTGGCATCCACTTTGCCTCGCGTGCAGCACCCTCGTACACAGAATGACTGCGTCATTGAAAGTACTCGGGGCTGACCGCTCTCCGATTTCGAAACGGCGTTTCTCATCGGGCTTGCAAAAGTTTGGTTACATCCGCTTTTGCATCGTACTGCTCAATCGTTTTGGTCATGATGACGGTGGTGGTGTCTCCGCGCTGGACGGTTTGTGCGGTGGTGGTGACGGT
>CAMOMF010000118.1 GCA_946619625.1 uncultured Bacteroidales bacterium | reverse complement strand
TCTCTTTTCCTCCTGCGCCCGCGCTACGCGTCCCTTTTCGAGTTGCCCATTGACGACTACAAAGGCTGGGCGCACGGACTTCGCAGGTGCGGCTATGCCACCGACCCGACTTATGCCGCTAAACTGATCAAACTGATTGAGGACTACGGACTGAACAATATCTCCGGCACGCAGACTGCCGTGGAAAAAACGGCTGAGAAACCCACCGAAGACAAAACGGCAGAGAAACCCACCGAGGACAAACCTGCCGGCGAAGATATCATTGCCAAGGCGTTTGGCAAGGAAAAGAAAGTGACCGCCTCCATGGGCGAAGTGTCACTTTTTACCGAGCATCAGGTTTTCAGCGAAAAAATGGTACGGTGGGTGGAGGCGGAATTGGGCGACACCTACGAAACTATCGCCTATGAATTCAACATCGACGAGTCACGTCTGCGCCGTTACAACAAAGCGGAAAAGGGCGAACAACCCGAGGTGGGACAAAAAGTGTATCTCACACGTCATAAATAATGCAACGTAGCAACACACAATCAATCGGTTCACTCATCGCGCAAGTTCTCCGTGACAACGGACTCGAAAAAACACTCCTCGAGCATCGTGTCGTTGCGGCGTGGCCTGACGTTCTGGGACCTGTTGTGGCACGCTACACCGGAGAGATTAGCATCCAGAACGGTGTTTTGTACGTTCACATCAAGTCGGCACCTCTCCGGCAGGAACTGTTCAATTGCCGTTTCCAACTCATCGACAAACTACAAAAAGCAGTTGGTTCTGACGGAATTATTACTGATATACGATTATTGGGCTGATGAACTATCCAAGTGATATTGAAAACAAAATAGATTTCTCGTTTATTCGCGAGCGTCTTCGCGACCATTGCTCTTTCTCCTTGGGGAAAGAAGAGGTGGACGACATGCATTTTCTCACCAACTATGATGCTGTTACCGCTTTGCTCACCGAAGCCAGAGAAATGCAGAACATACTGGAAGACAAGAGTCTCGCGTTCCCCCGACCCGAACTGCACGACATTAGGGACTGTCTCAGTCGTATCCGTATAGAGGGGCTTTTCTTGGATGAAGAGGAGTTGGCGCAGTTGCGCAAGGGCATCGACGCTGTCATGCTATACATCGATTTCTTTGCCAACCTTCCGACAGAGCGTTTTTCGGCATTGCAAGGCATACAGCCGCAGTCTGTTCCCGATGACAACGGAGAAACCACCCCTGTTCCTTATCGACTTATTATGCAAGAAATTGACCGTATATTGGACAAATACGGTCGCCTGAAGGACAGCGCCTCTCCTGATTTGGCACGCATTCGTCGCGAACTGCAACAAGCACAGGGCTCCGTCTCACGCGCACTGAACAGCATACTTCGTCAGGCACAATCGGATGGACTTATCGACAAGGACGTCACCCCTACCCTGCGCGAAGGACGACTGGTGATTCCTGTCCCGCCAGCATACAAACGCAAGATTGGCGGCATCGTGCATGACGAGTCGGCAACAGGCAAAACCGTCTATGTAGAGCCCCAGCAAGTGGTGGAGGCAAACAACCGCATACGCGAGTTGGAAGGCGACGAACGCCGCGAGAGGACACGTATCCTGCAGCAGTTTGCCACTTTTCTGCGTCCCTACATCAAGGGCATCCGCTCCTCGCAGTACTTCCTCGGACACATCGATTTCCTATACGCCAAAGCGGCGTTCTCCCTGGACATACACGCCATTGCCCCGCAGATAGTGAACAAACCGTTCGTTGATTTGCGCGAAGCCAGACACCCTGTACTATTGATTAACTTTCGCAGCCAAAACAAAGAGGTCGTACCGCTTACCATGCGCCTCGACGACAAATCCAGGATTCTGGTTATCAGCGGGCCCAATGCAGGGGGCAAGTCTGTTTGTCTAAAGACGGTCGCGCTACTGCAATACATGCTCCAATGCGGCATGCCGGTGCCCGTCAGCGAGGACACCACGATGGGCTGTTTCCACTCCATACTCATAGACATCGGCGACGAACAGTCCATCGAGGACGACCTCTCCACCTACTCGTCCCACCTACGCAATATGAAGTACTTCGTGCGCAATGCGGACGACCGGACATTGATCCTGATTGATGAGTTTGGCGGCGGCACAGAGCCGTTGCTGGGCGGAGCCATCGCCGAGGCGGTACTGGATAAACTGAACAACCAGGGGGTGTTTGGCGTTATCACCACGCACTACACCAACCTCAAACATTTCGCCGAAGCGCATCCCGGAGTCATCAATGGCGCCATGCTCTACGACCGCGAAGCATTACGCCCACTCTTTACCCTCAGTATCGGACAACCCGGCTCTTCCTTTGCCATAGAGATTGCGCGCCAAATAGGTCTGCCCGAAGAGATTATCCGCGCTGCCAAAGAGATTGTGGGGGAGGACAATATCAACTACGACCGCCACTTGCAGGACATCGCCCGCGACAAACGCTACTGGGCGGAAAAACGCAAACAGGTGCACGAGAAAGAAAAGCACCTCAACGAACTGACTGCCAAGTATGAGGCGGAAATGGCAGATATCAGTGGCAAACGGAAAGAGGTGCTCCTCAAAGCAAAGAAAGAGGCTACAGAACTGTTGGAGAAATCCAACCGTACGATTGAGAACACCATCCGCACCATCAAAGAGGCGCAAGCCGACAAAGAAATAACCCGCTCCGCACGACAAAAAATTGCGAACCTCAAGGAGAACATCGCTCCCAAACAAGAAAAGCCGGCACACTCGGAACGTGAACGCAACATAAAAAAGAGCGCTGCTCCGCTGCAAGTCAAGCCCGAAGAGCCCACGTTGCAAGTGGGAGTGAAAGTCCGAATCCGCGGGCAGCAAGCCGTGGGTGAGATTATCGAGATGACGGCGAAAACTGCGGTGGTGGCTTTTGGCAACCTCAAGTCCACTATTCCCGTTAAGAAACTGGAGTTTGTGTCCAACCGCCAAGCAAAGAAAGCCGAGACGCACACCGAACTGACGTCGCGCAACTACTACAGCAACCTCTCCGAATCTATGCGTTCCCGCAAGTTGGCATTCCGTCAGGAAATAGACCTGCGCGGGTTCCGTGCTGATGATGCCCTCAACGAGGTAATGAATTTTCTGGACGATGCCGTCATGGTAGGAGCCACAGAACTGACTATTCTCCACGGCACGGGAACGGGTGTGCTCAAACAGGTCATCCGCGACTACCTGAAAACGCAGCACCGCGTGAAGGATTTCCACGATGGTGACATCGACAAGGGCGGCGCCGGCATCACAATCGTCAATTTGTAGTCCTCACCCCCTTCTCTCAAAGAGAGGGGCTTTTTTCTGTTATGAGTTATGAGTTATGAGTTACAAGTTACGAGAATTCAGGAGTATAGCGTCCCTTGGGGCTATTTACTGGAGTTCTGACATTATTACTGACTGCTGACAGTTGGCGTTGCAACTCTCCCTTTAGGTAGGTGCGCTACTCTCCTCCTAAGGTAGGGGGTTAAGCGAAACAGCGGCACCGCACACGCAATGATTGTCCACCTTTCTTTGTCGTGTGCCCGAACCATTCGGTTCGGGTTGTCATCTCATCTCTTCTCAAGTTAGCCTCCCTAAACAGGGAGATTTGGAGAGGCTTTTTGTCAGTCATTTTGCTTACGGCCTGCTTACCCTCTCCTTACCCTCTCCATGCCCCCTCAGCACCCGCTCCGTACCCTCTCAGCACCCGCTCCGTACCCTCTCCGTGCCCTCTTCATGGCCTCTGTCAATATACGCAGCGTTAACGCTGCTACGCCGAGTCAGACATGTTGTTACATAGGCCTCTGTGCCTGCGAAAAGAAACTGCCCGCAGGGCATTAAATGAGTATATGTGAAAATATCCCCCTCTATATATAGTGAAAAAATGTGGAGAATCTATCACCTAAAAAGCATAATTTTTCACTTTTTCTGCATTTTTCTCTCTTTTTATTTGCATATATCAAAAATTAGTTGTACCTTTGTATGATCTTTCTTATCTGCTATGATTGGATTACGTTGCATATTGCTTATACTTGCATTTGTTCTGCAGTTGTTTCCAACTATAGAGCAAACATCGTATTCAAAAGTCCGATTTACGACAGAATCAGGGCAAGAGCCCTATCAGGCAGGTACTTCTACGAATAATTGTTTCTTACAACAGGCGGACTACCATTATCTCGTAGGCATACAAGGAGAGAGTATTTTGAGCGGCAATTCACATATCTCGTTTAGCAAATACAGAAGCCGAACGAGCCTGATGAGGCGAATGCTGCAACATTCTCATTCGTGTTTTATTGTTTACAATTGCATCAAGCGGCGCGAGTCTGCTCCGTTCTGTATAGCTGTCGGTAGCACGTATTATGTTTATGCGCTCCGGCACATTTTGTGTTAGACTTCACTTGCTAATGAGATTGTGGAGAATCGCAGGCACGGAGACCTGCGTACCCAGTAATTCTCTGTAAATGTAGTATAAACACAAAATCTATCAAATATGCTTTCAATAATTCTTTCCAGTCCTATCTACTTGGGACTGATGCTTCTTGTGGGATTGGTGCTACTCGTCAAAGGTGCCGATTGGCTTGTTGACGGTGCATCTTTCTTCGCAAGCAATATAGGTGTAAGCGACCTTATCATCGGTTTGACTATTGTTGCTTTTGGCACTTCGATGCCTGAGTTTGTGGTGAATATGTTTTCTGTTGCTGACGGCGCAACTGACCTTGCTATCACGAACATACTCGGTTCGAATATCATCAATACGCTCGTCATACTTGGTTGCGCCGCACTTGTGTACCCAATATCGGTGCAACGGGTGACTCTCCTTTTTGACCTTCCTATGAACATTTTGGCAGGTGTGGCAACGCTCGTCTTTATACTGATAACCATGCCCACAGAAGCCCATAATGGGTTGTCTCGGACAGAAGGTGTAATTCTTCTGTTGCTGTTCGTGGCTTTTCTTCTATATAGTTTCCGCTCTGCAAAGGATAACACAACTAAAACCGATGATACAACTATCGTGTTGTGGCCGGTATGGAAATGTCTGATTTTCATTCTTATCGGATTAGTCTGCTTGGTTGCCGGCGGTGAGATTATAGTGAAAAGCGCTACGGCATTGGCTGCCCGTATGGGAATTGCTGAATCGGTAATCGGACTGACTATTGTAGCACTTGGCACCTCATTGCCCGAATTAGCAACATCGGTTATGGCTGCCTTTAAACACAATAGTGACATTGCTATCGGTAATGTCGTGGGAAGCAACATATTCAATGTATTTTTCATACTTGCCACAAGTGCTGTCATTAAGCCTCTGCCATCTTATAACGGTATTGTTTTAGATGCTTTTATGACTGCTGGCAGTGCACTTGCAGTGTTATTCATTGTATTAGCCAACTCGTTGATTATATGGGGAAAAACAAAAGATAATAAAATAAAATGGCAGACGTGCATACCGCGATGGGGCGGCGCATTACTACTGGTTATCTATGCGGCATATCTGTCCTACAGACTTATAACTTACTAATTATTATATTTATGGAAAATGATTATTTAGGGTTATGGACCATAGTAACCCGTCATCAAGATATTAGCAGCCAAAGCAAATTCTTTGGGCTGATTTCTAATTTGATTTACATGCCGACAGGCAGCAAACTGCGTTTCACAACCAAATATTATGTCCCCAAATGGGGGAACGATTTGAAAGCACTGTTCACCAAAAGCGAACAGGCGATTGTGAAGCAGGCGGATGAACATTTCTTTTTTGATAACTTTCCCAATGGTAACTTCATGTTGGAACTGTTTTATGCCAAAGACAAACAATTTGTTGCTTTTCGTCTGCACCAGTTCTCCAATCTTGATTATCACCCCATTACTGATGTCCGGTGCTTCACTGGAAATGCGGCAGAAGCCCTTTGCCGCATGGTAATATAAGAATTGCATCTTCCTTCGCCTTATTTTTCAAGGACGCTGGCACCGTTGAAGAGTTTCTGATAGCCCGCAACAACCACTTTGTCGCCAGGGTTCAGTCCCTCAGCCACAAGTACGCCATCGTGTACAAAACGTGTTGCGCCCAGTTGTTGACGCCTTGCTTTTCCGTCCCGCACGACCCAAACGGCAGGTCCTTCCTGCGTAGTCTGCACACAGCCTGAGGGGACGACCAAGCCCTGAACGCCCTGTTGGGTTGTCTGCACTTTTGCCACCATTCCGGGGAGGATATCCTTGTCGGTACGAAGCAAGCGTGCCTTGAGGGGATAGGTGTGTGCCACCTTGCCGGCAGAAAGTCCTTTTTCGGTCAGCACAGCGCTGTACACATCTTCTGGTTTCGCATTCAATATCAGCCTGACGGTATCCCCCACGGCAAAAGTGGCCACCTCGCTTTCAGGCACGGCAAACACCACCTGCAAGGTCTGCAAGCCCAGAATGGTGCATACAGCCTGTCCAGGTAGGAGTTGTTGCCCTTGGTGCACATTCATGTCGGATACGACCCCGCTGATGGGTGCCGTCAGGTGACAATCTTCGAGTGACTTGCGTGTCAGGGCTTCCTGCTGGCGTGCTTTCTCCAGATTTGTCTGCATCTCCACCCATTTCACCTCACTCACGCCTCCGTTTTCGTGCACTTGATGTAGGCGTTGGTAAGCGTCCTCGGCTTGCTTGAGGGTAGCCACAGCCGCTTCATGCATACTGCGGGGCTGCGTGTCATCCATATCGGCGACAGCCTGCCCCTGGTCCACACGTTGCCCATTATGAACGTGCAGTTGCAATAGTTTGCCACCTAACGGATGGTACAGTGCTATACTCGTTTCCGCCGCAATCTCACCCATATAGGTGCGAGTACCGCTATCTTCACTCATCGCAAGGGTGATAGTGCGCACCTCTATAGGACGAACAGCGGTTGGGTTAGAGGTATTCTTGTTGCAGCCGCACAGCATAACGGCGAAAACTATCGGTAAAATAAATCTTTTATGCATGTCCAAACACTTTCCAATAAGCAATTGGCAGTACGGTCACCACCAACGGCAGGGTGAATATGGTTCCAAAACAGATAACTACTCCCATCGGCATCCACAGGCTGGTATGCGCCACAATCATAGGAATAACGCCCAGCGCCGTGGTGGCAGAGGTGAGGAAAATGGGGCGCATACGCCTCAGTCCCGCCTCGTATGCCGCCTCTTTTGCCGGCATCAGTTGCTCCTTTCGCAATTGCTCGGCATACTCATACATGATTATGGCATTACGGACAATGATGCCTATGAGGGACACCAATCCCAGTAAAGCCGTGATGGAAAAATCCAGTCGGAACAGATACAGCCCCAGGCACGCACCGAAGATACAGAGCAGTGACATCGATAGTGCCAATACCGCCACACTCATTTTCCCAAAGTGCCATATCAGCAGCACAAACAGCACCAACAAAGCGGCAAACACCGACCATATCAGTTCGGGGATGACGGCATTGTTCATCGCCGTCAAGCCTCCATATGACACAGTCACGCCTTCGGGCAAATTTGGCTTGATATGCTGATTGACATACGTCTCCAGCAACTTTTGCTGTTTGGGCTGTGGTTCTTTGCCTCTCAGGTCTGCCCCTACCGTAAGTGTACGGACGCTGTTTCTGCGCGAAATCGAGGAGTGGTGCCATGCTGGCTCTACAGTCGCCACTTGTCTGAGGGGAACCCACACACCGGCGTAGCCTGTCGGCACAGGCATGTCTTCCAACTGCGAGCAGTCCAAGGTATCACTATTGCCATTGTACAGCATGACCGGTACTTGGTAGTCGCCCTCCCACAGCGTGGTCAACTGCTGTCCGGCAAGGGACTGATTGAGGAAAAGTGACAACTGCGTTTGCGTCACCCCCAGACGGGTCGCCTCATCCTCTTTCAGCCGGACAGACACAGCCCGTGCGTACTCGTCGTAATCGGAGTGCACCCACTGCAACTGCGGTACACTTGCCATGTACGCTTTGATGGAGTCGGCAAAAGGTTCCAACTGCGCCAAGTCCGGTCCTTGCAGGCGGACCTCAAGCGGGTTCTTCACTGCCTGATAGTCCATCTGTTTGAAGCGCACGTAGGCATTGGGGAATGCGTCTTCATACAGGGGCGTGTATTCTTTCAAAATGGCGGCAGTTGCCCGCTGCGAAGTGGTGTTGACGATGAACTGAGCATAGTGTGGGGATGCCATCTGCGGGGTATAGGTGGCATGGAATCGGGGCGAAGCCTGTCCCACAAAACTGGTGACGCTCTTCACTCGCTTGTCCGCTTGCAGTACCCGTGCCATCGAATCGGCGACAAAAGCGGTCTCGTCAATCGTACTTCCTTCCGGCAGATGTATCTCCACTGCGAAGCACTCACGCTCCGCTTTGGGCATCATCTGTACATTCAGCTGAGTAAAGAGGAACACGCCCAACGCCAATGTCCCCCCAGCCACCGACAGGGTGATCCATGGATGCCGGAAACAAGCGGACAGCAAATCGTTGTAGCGCCTTTGCAGAGCAGCAAAAAAACGGTTCTGCCCACGCTCAAAGCGGTTCTGTTCCGACTCTGGACGCTTGCGGATGTAGCGGATACTGAGGTAGGGGATTACCCACACGGCGTAGAAAATTGAGGCGGTCAGGGCGAAAGCCACTGCCCATGGGAACAGTTGGACAAACTCGCCCAAAGGACCGGTGATGATACGCGTCATGGGGAAAAACATACCCGAAATAGAGCATGTCGCAAGGGACATCGGCACAAACAACGCGGCGGTGGACTGCACGGCGGCATAGCCACGGCTGTACCCTTTCTCCAACAGGTCACTATAGCCGTCAATCACAATAACCGAGTCATCTACAATCATTCCCAGCACAACTATCAGTGCCGCCAAAGTGACAGTGTTCAGTTCGATGCCGGTCAGGTACATCAGCCCAATACAAACGGCGGTACACACCGGCACACCGGTTGAACTGACCAAAGCCGTACGGAGCGGAAACAGTACCAACATCACCAGAATCACCACAACGATGGAAAATACCAGGTCGCGAAGAAACGACATCACCGAACTGTCCACCACCTTGGGTTGGTCGGTGATACGGTGGAAACGCACATCCGGCGGCAGCATGGCACGCGCGTCATCCAGAATTTTCTCCACCTTGTCACCAAAAGCCACAATATTGTGCCCGGGCACCATCTCGATGTTTATCAGCAGACAGGAAGACCGTACGCCGTCTTCGTAGTGCTCAATGTATTTGGATGGTTTCTTGTACCGGCGTTCGATGGTGGCAATGTCGCGCAGTCGGATAGTCTGACCGGTCAGGGGCTCACTATAGATAATCTGTTCACCTATTT
>CAMOMF010000117.1 GCA_946619625.1 uncultured Bacteroidales bacterium | reverse complement strand
ATCGAGCACGGATATGGAAAGTTCCACTCGCTATAACTGGCGTGGTTTTGGGACTTGTTTTGTTGCTGCTATTAGCGGTGGCAAGCGTTCTCTATGTGCCCTCTCTGCGCTCTGCCGCAGTGGAAAAGGGAATCGCCATCGCCAACGACAAATCCGGCATGGATATCGACCTCAAGCGCATCTACCTCTCACCCGTACACCACTCGCCCAAACTTATTTACCACGCTTATAAAGGCAAGGCGGATCTCCCCCTGCACATCGAGGTGGACAGCCTCTTCTTGGGTCATCGTGGACAGGACACACTGCTCTATGTACACACCCTCCGCCTTCGCGCTACTCTGCAAACGGAGGGGCGCACCGCACCTTTCTCTCACTTGACATCTGTCCCTATTGAGGTGGAAAAACTGTTGCTCAACCAAGCCGTCTTCCACTCCGACAGCCTGATAGCCGCCGTAGGGGTGGATGTGGTGTTGGACACATTGGATGTCTCTTCACCCGACTTGGTCATAGCCGAAGGCAAATTTCCCCTCCACGGGCTGCGCCTGAATGATGCTAACATCGGTATCGACCTCCGGCCTACGCCACCCGACACCACCGACCTCTCCAAGGACAATGAGCCTACGCCCATGGCTTTCGATGTGCCCGATGGCAAACTGCGCAACATCCGGTTCTGCCTCACCCCGCTGGGGATGGAGATAGATGTCAACAGCCTGGATGCGAATGTGTTGGCGGACGTTGGGGGTAGTCTGTATGATGCACGCAGACTGGACGCCGGTGACCTGTCTTTCAACTTGGGCAAACTCTCTATCCCTGCTGACACCCTCTATGGCAACGCATGCGTCAACCTGGCACAGCATACTATCACCAGTGACGGACTGCATGCACGGTCATCCGAGTTGGGAGCCGCAGTGGACCTCTCTGCCACAGCCATGGACTTGGAGTCTATGCGCGTGGATGTGGTGGGCGATGCCGACTACCAGGGCAGTAAGGTAGCCCTCCGCGGGTATTACGATATCGATGATGAAGCCTACGACATGCACGTGGATGTGGAAAAAGTCAACCTCGCTCCTTTCGTAAAAAACAGCTCCCGCGTCATTGTTGCAGGCAATGTGGATGCAGTAGGGCAGGGTATAGACCCCCAATCCCCTGCAATGAAGAGCGATATCAAGTTACACCTCACTGACGCCATTTACGATAATATCAACGTCTCGGGGCTTCGCCTGAACGCCCAATTGGCGGACAAAACGGTAAAAGGCACCCTCTCTTTGCCTGTACAGATGAGCGACACTTCCCTGCAGGTGAGCGGGCAGACCGCGCACACTTTCCGCGTGTCGGATTTCATGAAACCGAAACAGATGGCAGTGGATCTGCACTCTCGGATACACTCCCTCCGTGCCAGTCTCAGTGGGCAGTCTTTCTCGGCGGACTCTCTGACGCTGGATTTCCTTACCGGCAGGACCACCTCGCTCAACTTGCAGACGCAGGGGCTCGACGCCCGCATAGCCAGCCCGATGCATGTACTCTCTTTGCTGAACAACGTGCAGCCTTTGCTCGGGGCATTGAAGGACTCTACCATCATCCGTCCCTTGGTTTCGCTGCAAGACCTGTCTATGTTGGACACCCTGCGACATCTTATCCCTGATATCCGGGCGGACATCATGCTTGCCAACGGCAGCCCCCTCCAGCCCCTCATCGAGAAGGCGGGGCTGGATATCCGCGAGGTCACCCTCTCTCTTGCCTCCGACTCTGCACAGACCGGTTTGGCGTTGGATGCCTCCATCCCCGAAATCAATCACCCCGGGGACAGCACCGCCCTACGACTGCCCGCAGCCAAAGCGGCGATGCGCATAGACATGACAGAGGGAAACACTACGGCATCACTCACTGCCGACAGCAAGGTCACCGATGGGGCAATGTCGTTGCACAACCTCAGCACCGATGCCGGACTCAGACTCAACCTGCAGCGGCACCTGCGCGAACTGAACGGAACCGGTCGCCTTACACTCAACAAACTGATTTACGGTGACATGGACCTCGGCAACCGCACGGCGGATATTACCCTCTCCCCCTCAACGAACTACAAGGATGCGCTCCGTGCAGACATCCGGCTCGATGATATTCCTTTGGATATTGTGGATAGTATTCTACGCAACAACGACCTCGACATCAGTGGGGCGGTTCGCGCCAAGGCGTCAGCTGACGGATTGCCCGCCAAGATGGATATCTCCGCCGAGGTTTTGCCATTGGGAGTCTCTGCCCTATACAAGCCCTACGAGGTTGAACTGGGGCTTGGAGAGACGCCTATCGTCATGCAGCACAACCAAATGGAACTCAACGGCTTGCCTATCTACGGAGCCGACAGTACTTTCATTGCCCTCACCGGCGGATTGAACTTGGATAGCATGAGGCTCGATGTCGCAATCTCTGCCGACAGTTTCGCCCCCGCCAAACTGGTCAAGGACGGGCCCATACCTGTCTATGGTGACTTGGCTACCGACATACGCGGACGTGTCACCGGACCACTGGATAGTATCCTCGCCGATGTCGATGTCACCATCCTCCCCTCTACGGACATCACGTATCCTATTGATAAAAAGAACTTGGCGCAGGTGCAACCTTACGGTACCGTCAATGTCAAGTACAATGTGCCCCGGAAAGCACTCAATCTGGGCGGACAGGTTCATGTGGACAAAGGCACTATCCGCTATTCGCCCAACCTCTATCCCGTCATGCCGTTTCAGGTCGATTCCGGCAGTTCCGTCACCTTCATGGGACCCCTCGGAAGCACTCTCCTCGATGTGTCTGCCTCCCAGAAAATCAAGGCGGATGTCGAGTCCAAAGGCGAGGAAACGCGACGCGTCGATTTCCGTACCGGTGTACGGGTGAACAGCGTGCTCGACTCGGTTGGGATTGGTTCGCTGGGCTTCTTCCTCGAGGCACCCGAGGACGAGACCGTCACACGCGAGCTGGCGTCCCTTGACGAAGAGACGCGCGAAGGGCTGGCGGCTACCCTCCTCGCCACTGGCATGTATGTAGGCGAAAGCAACGTGGCGGCGCAGCGTTCAGGATATGCACTCTCCTCTATCATCAACAGCCGTATCAATGCCGCTATGGCTAACTCCGCATTGGGCAACGTCATCGACGTGGATATTAGTAGCGGGCAATCCAACCATGCCGCCGGAAAAACCAACGACATGAATATCGCCATCAGCAAGTCTTTCCTCAACGACAAACTGCGTGTCACCGTCGGCTCCAAGATTTCTGATAACCCCGAGGTGAACAAAGCCGGAGGACTCTTCAACAGCCTCACCGCCGACTACAAACTTACCCGAAGCGGCAATGTTGCACTCAGGCTCTTCTCCATGCGCGACTTCAACAATATCTTCGAGGGCGAACTCTACAAGTCCGGCATTGGCGTCCGTGCCACCAAGGACTGGAAAAACAAGTACGACCTCACTGCCGATGCGGGCGTTGCGTACCGCTCCAACAACAGTATTGGACCCTCCCTTACCCTCTCTTCCTCTATACGCAACCTCTTGGGACGGGACGAGAAACTTACTATCAAAGGCAACGGTGCATACTATTGGGCGCTTCGTGACCGCCACCCGGGGGACCCCAAGAAAACCGATACACACAAACTGGGCGTCAATGTATCACTTCTCTTCCCCTACCTCCACTGGGCGGGCGACAACCATCCCGACGGGGACACACGCTACATGGTCGGCTATCAGTATGAGAATATCGCCGGCGGATATGGTGTGCACAAGACCTTCGGCTCTCTCACCTATTTCTTCCACACCTCACCTTTCGTCACACATGCCTTTACACCTTTCTCCCTCTCTCTGGTTCTCATGAAAGCGGAAACGGACGACTTGCTCGACAAGGCAACGGAGTACCCCCAGTTGGTGCAGGTAATAGCCGGAGACGAGTTCGTGCCTTCTGTCGCATACAACTTCACCTACAATGACTACCGGGACAAGCGTGCCGTCAACACCATGCTCGACCTCGGTGTCAAGGAGTCTGGTAACCTCATCAACGCTATCTACTGCGCCTTCGGTCACAAGTGGGACGAACTCAGCAAACCTCTTGGCAAGATCACCTTCAATCAGTTTGTCAAACTGACTGCCGAACTCCGGAACAAGTTCAATCTTACTGACAAGGTCTGCATCGCCACACGTTTGTTCGCAGGAGCGAATATCCCGCTGGGCAACTCTATCCTCTCTCCACTCTCCGAGTCTTTCTATGCGGGCGGACCCAACAGCAACCGTGCCTTTGCACCCTATGCCTACGGACCCGGCAATTTCTATTCTGCCAAGTACAACCAGTCCTTCTTCCACGCGGGTGATGTCAAGTTCGAAGCCAATCTCGAACTCCGTTTCCCCCTCGTTTGGAAACTCTATGGTGCCACCTTCGTCGATGCAGGCAATGTATGGACATGGTACAGCACCAACGAACTCTACAAGGCGGCAGGATACGAGGATTATCTCAAGCGATTCGAGATTCCGGTGGACCTGCAGGACCAGTTGCTCAACAATAAGGACCTCGCCCGACAGATAGCCCTCGGTACAGGCGCCGGCTTGCGCCTTGATATTGAAGGACTGGTCGTTCGGCTCGACTTGGGCGTTGCCATACATGCGCCATACCAAACCTACCGGTACGACAAGGAGGGAAAGATCGACCTCGACCAGCCCATCCACACCTACTACAATATCCCCTCTGTACTCGAAGCCCTCCGCCTCAACTTCGGCATAGGATACCCCTTCTGATTTCCCTCTCTCTCGTCATCTCGCCCGGGTATGCAGGTGTCTCTGTGCCTGCGCCAAAAATCCTGCCCTCAATGCAACTCCCCCCCCCCCTAAGGTAGGGGGCGCACGCTGTGTCGTACCCCTTGTGGATGAATTTCCTGTTTTTTCGCACCTTATCTTCTCCAAAAAACAAGAATTCCCCTTCAAAATTTCCCGTTTTTTTCGTTCTTCACTCTTTCAAACCAACTTCGAAACTGAGTAATACCATTGTAATACCATTGTAATACCATTCTAATACCATTCTTGTACCATTCCCGTCTCCCCTCCAATACAAAAAAATGCCATTTTTTCACTTTTTTCAAAAATTATTTGCATATTCCAGAAAAAAGCAGTAACTTTGCACTCTGTATCGTTTTTACACGCAATAAATAACAACTAAAAACAAATAAATATGAAGAAAATTTTCCTTTTTGCTGCGGCTATGTTTGCTGCCGTAACCGTTAGTGCACAAAACGTTGTCGTCCTCTCTGAGGTTGCTAACTACATTGATTTCCAGGCACTCAGCCAGTCCGATGCTGAAATGACTAAAAAAACCATCACCAGCACCGACACCTACACTCTGGCAAATGAAACAATCCTCAAGGGCTTCCAAAAGGCTGATGGCTCCGAGGCTGCCAACTCTTGGAATGTTAAGACCGGTTACAACACCACTATGCCGACTCCCGAATGGAACGGTGTGGACTCTCTCAAGGCCGGTACGATGTTCCGCGCGGCCAGTGGTACCATGCTCGACCTCGGTGGATTTACCACTTCTGCCGCTGGTAAACTGGTCGTTTACTTCCAGCCTAATGGTGACAGTGACCGCGGTATTAGTGTAACAATCGGCACGGCTGACCCCATTGAGTATGCCAAGAGCGGCACCAAGATTAACGGCATCCGTCCCGCTTATGCTGCTGAGTTCGACCTCGCTGCCGGAACTTACGCTGCTGGTGACGTCATCATCAAGGTGATTACCAATACCAGCAACATCTTTGGTGTTCGCATTGACAACCTTGTTCTCTCATCTATTAGCAACCTCTCCGCTACCGTCAAGGCTGCTAAGGTAATCGAGAACGGTCAACTCATTATCATCAAGAACGGCGTTCGCTACAACGCACTCGGCGCTATTGTAAAATAATATTGCTCCGTCTTTTTCTACTAATAAGGGATTCCCTCAGGGGAGTCCCTTGTTGGTATGTATACGGACATGTTTATTGCCACTTTTTCACCTCCGCGCGCATAGGCGTATATTGAAGAGGTGTAACAAAAAAACTTGAAAAAAAGCAAAAAAAACACACCTTTTATTTGCATATGTCAGAAAAAAGCAGTAACTTTGCACTGCGATAGTTGATAATTGATAATTCTTTATTCGGCAAAGCCTCATACGATCGGCAGAGCCGTGGATAATTGATAATTGATAAATGAAAAAGATTGTTTGCCTATTTCTGTCACTTCTCTCCTTGCTTGCCGTTCAGGCAGCAGTGATAACGTATGTTCCCGACAATACTACGGTCTTCCGTAACCCCGAGCGCGGTTTTACCGAGGAAATGAGCCGAAAGGTATCCGTCAACAAACCCAACGTGGTCAAGGGCAATCTCTCTTCCACTTGGGGCGTCCGCTACAACATGACCCTCGCGGTTGTGCTCTACAACTTCAACTACTTCAAGGCGCAGGACCTGCCCGATCAGGTATTGGCAGGGTTCGACGAGGACATGCAGGAACTGCGTAATTACGGACTCAAGTGCGTACTACGCTTTGCTTACACCGAGTCCGAGAGTGACAAGGTGGATGCCACGCCCGATTGGGTCGAGCGCCATTTGCAGCAGTTGGCTCCCCACCTTGAAAGCAACAAGGACGTAATTTACGTGGTCGAAGCAGGCTTCGTCGGAGTTTGGGGCGAGTGGTACTACACCACCAACTATGGCAACGAGACACAGCACCTCAACCCCAACCGCCGCAGGGTAGTGGATGCACTCATGTTGCGCGTGCCTGCTGACAGATTTGTTCTCTTTCGCTACCCCACCACCAAGTTCGACTATTTCGGCAGCGAAGAGCCGCTTCCCGCCGATTCTGCGTTTACCGGCACTACCCGCGCACGTATGGGGTATCACAACGACGCTTTCCTTCACAACTGGGGCAACATGGGTACGTATGCCAGCGACGACCTGGACGACGACCCCGCTGTCAGGCAGTTTATTGCTACCGAAACACTCTATACTCCCAATGGAGGCGAAACCAATATCGACGATGATAATGCGCTGGCGGAGAGCCGTTACACCCTGGCACCTTCTGAGATGGCAACGTATCACTGGTCTTTCTGCGGCTCCTCTTATGCCACTCCCGTCACCAGCCGATGGCGTAACAGCGGACTCTTCGACACACTCAACGTACATATGGGCTATCGCTACAACCTCATAGACGCTCAACTCTCCGACTCGGCGGCTCCGGGAGGAAAAGCCAATGTCACTATCCGCCTGCGCAACGACGGATATGCGCCTATCTACAACGAGCGGCATGTCTTCCTCACCCTCAAGAACGGCAACACTTCTTACAGCCTCCCCCTCACTGCCGACCCGAGGCGATGGCTGCCGAACGGCTTTGTCAGTGCCATCAACGAACAACTGGACATCCCCGCCTCTGTTCCCGAAGGGACTTACCACCTCTACCTCTACCTGCCGGATATTTCTGAACAGATAATGAACGACCCCCGCTATGCCGTCCGCCTTGCCAATCAAGGAGTATGGGATGCAGAGACCGGCCTCAACGACTTGGGAGCCACTCTCGTGGTCAACGCCTCCGCACCGCTCAACCCCGGAGAACTGCCTTCCGTGGAAACAGCACTCAAGAGCACACCTTCCGCTTCCTCCAAGGTACGCAAGGTGCTGGAAAACGGCGCAGTCTCTATCTTGCTCCCCGATGGCAGGAAATACAACGTCCTGGGGCAATGCCTTAATTGACAATTGACAATTCTTTACTCGTAAGGCTCGTACGATCGGCAGAGCCGTGGATAATTGATAAATGATAAATAATAAAATAAAATGATAAAATGTTAAATGAAGAAATAATAAAATGTTTCGCCATTCCCAACGAGGTGGCGGAACCCCAGCCGCTGAAAATAGGTATTATCAACGACTCGTTCATTGTACGTGCCAAGCATGCGGGTGAGCGCTCTTATTTCCTGCAACGTATTAACCACCACATTTTCCGTAATGTCGAGGGGTTGCAGCAGAACATTTGGAAAGTTACAAACCACATCCGCCACAAACTGGAGGCGGCTGGCGAGACGGACATTGACCGTAAGGTACTCACCCTCGTTCCTACCACCGACGGCAAACTGTACTATCAGACTCCTGCCGGCGACTATTGGAGAGTCTATGTGCTCATCGAGAACGCCACTTCGCATGAAAAAGTAACACCCGAGGCTGCCGAACTGACAGGCGAAGCCTTCGGACGCTTCCAGTGCCAGTTGGCAGACTTACCCTTCAACGAACTCTGCGAGTCAATCCCCAATTTCCATAATATCGAGTTCCGCTTGCAGCAACTGGACGAGGCTCTCGCTGCAGACCCCAAAGGACGAAAAGCCGCCTGCAACGATATTATCCGGGCTATCAACAGCCGGCGCGAAGACATGTGCCTTGCCGAAAGGCTCTTCCGCGAAGGCAAACTGCCCAAACATATCAACCACTGCGACACCAAGGTCAACAACGTGCTCTTTGACCAAAACGACCGTCCTATCTGTATCGTGGACCTCGATACCGTCATGCCGGGATTTGTCTTGAGCGACTTCGGCGACTTCATGCGGATTGCAGCCAATACAGGTCTCGAGGACGACCCCAACCCCGACAACGTCCATGTGGACATGGCGGTCTTTGAGGCATACACACGCGGCTACCTTCGACAAGCAACCTTCCTCACCGACATCGAGAAAGAATTGCTGCCATACGGATGCCGGTTGCTCAGTTACATGCAGACGGTACGCTTCTTTACCGACTGGATCAATGGCGACACTTATTATAAGATTCAGTACCCCGAACATAATCTTGTCCGCACACGTGCTCAGTTGCGTCTGGTGGAAGAACAGGAGAAAATGGAGCCTGAAATGAAGCGTGCCATCTCCCAAGTGAAGTCCTAAAAACCATCTCAAAACAATGAAATACATCATCAACCAAGTCAACTGGCCGGATCGTTTCCCCTATTGTCCCGAAACGACGGTAGAACTAACCAACGACCATGAATCGCTCTTCCTCCACTTCCATGTTCAGGGCGAGCAGTTACGCGCACTTACTACCTGCGACCAGGGGCCGGTGTGGGAAGACTCCTGCGTAGAGTTCTTCTGTCAAGTGCCCGGCGACAAGCATTACATGAATTTCGAAACCAACTGCATTGGGGCGATGGTTGCCTCACGCCGCCTCAGTCGCATAGACGAGGTCCGACCACTGCCTCCCGAAGAAATGTCCCTTATCAAGCGCCGCTGCACTTTCCCGCGTGCACTCATAGAAGAGCGTGACGGTATCTTCATTTGGGACGTCGAACTCCAAATCCCCCTACGGCTCATCTTCCGCGAACAGCCTCCCTGCTTCCCACAAAAGCTGATGGTGAATTTCTACAAGTGTGCCGACAAAACAGCCAAACCCCATTTCGTCAGTTGGCAGCCTATCCACTTGCCCAACCCCGATTTCCATCGACCCGAATTCTTTGGCGAAATAGTTTTGGAATAATAGACTGCTCTTTTAGGGTTTCATTTCGAAAGGTTACGAAATAACAAATAATCAACTGAAACAACTTAAAATCAGTGAAATATAATAGAGTGTTCCGAAAATATGTTGTAAAGCATAAGAAATAGTTTCGAAAGTTCGGGAAATTGTAGTAATTTTGCAGCGTGAAATGGTTTATCTTTTCACGTTGCATCTTTTTTTACTATAATTCTAAACTCCATTTATATGACAACTTCATTTACTTTTAATGAAATCCACCAGCAGCCGGCTATGTGGCGGAAAGAACACGAACAGTTGCTCAAAGCCCGGAATGAGATTAGTGCTTTCATGCACAAATATCTTACTCCCGAAACAGATGTTGTGCTCACCGGTGCCGGTACTTCTGCCTTTATTGGCGATGCCATCGAACCTGTCATGCGAGGTATCTGGACCAATGTTCGTGCCATACCCACTACCGATCTCATCACGCATGCTGAGTACCTCTTGGACGCGGACAGGCCACTGCTTCTTATCAGTTTTGCCCGCTCTGGAAACAGTCCCGAAAGTGTGGGGGCGGTGAATATCGCCAACAAGTTGTGCAAGAATGTTGCTCATATATACATTACCTGCAACAAAGACGGCAAACTCGCTGCCAATAGCGGCAAGGACAATATCCTCTTGATCTTATTGCCCGAAGAAACCGACGACAAGTCGCTCGCCATGACCAGCAGTTTCTCCACCATGTTGCTCACATGTCTCATGCTGGGGCATATGGACACACTCGATGCCGATGCCGATAAGATTGAGAAAACGGTCAAGAATGCCGAGTACATCATCGCTACTCACGAACAGGCATTACGCACAATTGCAGAGCGGCCTTTCGAGCGCGGAGTTTTCTTGGGATCGGGTGCTCTGAAGGGCATTGCCGAGGAGTGCCACCTCAAGTTGCAGGAACTTACCGATGGTGCCGTAGTCTGCAAGTTTGATAGTTTCCTTGGCTTCCGGCACGGACCCAAAGCGGTGGTAAACAACAAGTCTATCGTTGTCTATCTTATGACCGACGAAGAGTCTGTTCTTCGCTACGAGCGTGACCTCGTCCGTCAAGTGGATAGCAACAACAAGCCGGTGGCACAGATTATCGTCATCGCCGGAGACCCCAAACTACCCGAGGTCAAAGCCGACCTCACCGTACGAATGCCGTACAGCAAGGCGGAGACCGATTTCTACGGTATCGTACCTTATGTGTTGGTCGGTCAACTACTGGGCTACTACGCTTCTCTGGCGCACAATCTCAACCCCGACGCTCCATCCGTCAGCGGCAATATCCACCGCGTTGTGGAAGGTGTCACTATCTATGAATAACCTCCTTGCACTGCCGCCATTTCGCTCTCTCGCAAAATTCTAAATGTCTAAAAACAATATGAAAAAGACAGAAAATATCCTCCGCGTAATGGAGGAACTGAAGCAAAAAACCGGAGTACCCCGCACCTTGTTTGCTGCATGCCCGAACTCCTTGTCGGTAATTAAGGCGTCATTCCGCGCTGCCAAGCGCAACAACTCGCCTATCTATTTCGCCACTACACTCAACCAAGTGGACTGCGACGGCGGATACACCGGCATGACACAGGCTGAATTTACCAAGATTCTTGCCCGTGAAGCCGCTGCCGTGCACTACACAGGACCCTATGTGGTGGCTATTGACCATGGTGGACCATGGCTCAAGGACAAACAGTCTATCGAACGTTGGGATACCGAGCGTGCAATGCAAGGGGTCAAGGAGAGTTACGAGGCGGCTATACTTGCCGGCTACGACCTCATTCACGTGGACCCCACTGTGGATATTTTCCTTCCTAAAGGACAAATCATCGATATTCACGTGGTCGTAAAACGTACGGTGGAACTGATTCTCCACGCCGAGAACTTCCGCAAAGCACATGGTATCGCTCCCATCTCCTACGAAGTGGGCACCGAAGAGGTACATGGCGGACTCGCTGACGAGAAAACGTTCGACACCTTCCTCGAGGGACTCAAAGCCGGACTCCACGAGGTGGGACTGGACGATGTTTGGCCTTGTTTCATCGTGGGCAAAGTGGGAACAGACCTCCACACCACTTTCTTCGATGCAGACGTAGCACGAAAACTTACCGCCAAGGTACGCCCCTACGGCAGTTATATCAAGGGACACTACTCCGACGACGTGGACAACCCCGAGGACTATCCCAAGGCGGGTATGGGCGCCGCCAATGTGGGACCCGAGTTCACTATGAACGAGTATGATGCACTGGCTGAACTCGAAGAAGAGGAGAAAAAACTCCACGCCGAGGGCAAAGTGGCACAACTCAGCCGCATGACCCAAGTTCTCTGGCAATGCGTGTACGAATCCGGACGCTGGAAAAAATGGCTGCATGGCGACGAGGTGGGCAAGGACCTCAAGGACTGCACACCCGAGCGCCAACTCTGGCTTGTTAAGACCGGCTGCCGGTATATTTGGCAGAAACCCGAGGCACTGGTGGCTCGACAAATGCTGTACGACAACCTTCAGCGGCTTGGCATTCAGGCGGAAGAAGTGGTACTCATGCGTATCGAGCATAATATGGACAAGTATTATAATGCCTTCAATATAGTAAACCTAAACGACTACCTGAAATAATTATCAATTGTCAATTGTCAATCGTTTGTCCAATCGTCAATTATTTGTGGTGAGCTATGAAAAAGAATGTTTTTAGTTTGTGTGTTGTGTTAGCGGTCGTTCTGGGGGCGTGTTGTTGCAAGTGCACGCCCCGGAATGACCCAAATTCCGGGCCTGACGAAGAGCAAACTTCGGATTCAACGATTGTAGAGCAGCCCGATTTGTCCTTGCTCAAACTCTCTGTGCCTGTTACGGAGAACTGGATATACAGCGGTAAACCGGCAATCACTATTCGTATTGAAAATCCCAACAAAGCGGCGGTCAAGGTCGAGGCAAAAATCAAACTCGTCACTGACACGTGGCAGACTGTGGGCACAATTGCCGATAGCGTTACTGTTGCAGGTGCTACTACGCAGGACTTCGTCATGACTACTTCGGACAACCTCAGCCCCGGCTTTTACCGGGCTACCTGCGTGGTCAATGGCAAACTGGCACGCGCGCAGTTCATGTTCGGTATTGACCCGTTCGATATTGTCTCCGCACCTGATAAACAGCTCGACTTCGACGACTTCTGGGCAACAGCCAAAGCGCAGTTGGATACATTGGACATGCACGCACAATTGACAGAGATCACCACTAAGAGCACTGCCGCAAGAAAAGTATATTTGGTCGAAATGCATTCTGTTCCGGACGGTCTCACGGGCGAACCGGTCACTATCCGCGGATATTACTGCGAGCCTCAAGACGGGCAGCAACATCCTGTCATCATGCACTTCTACGGTTACGACACGCAGGGCAGTAAAAGCAAATGCGAGTGCCCCGATGGCGGCAGTTCTGCCGAGTTTGCCGAGTTCTACCTATCCCACCGTGGACAATATCTCAACAATCGGCCCGCCTCCACGCAGAACCCGGGCGTTACTGAGGATTGTGTCAACATCTACGGCGATTGGTTTGCCTATCATTTCGGCGATAAGGATAGTTATTACTATCGTGGGGCTTTCATGGATTGCGTGCAGGCGGTACGATTCATGGCTACACGTCAGTCAAGCGACATGACCCGCCTGTTTGGCGAGGGATCCAGCCAGGGAGGAGCACTCAGTTACGCTGCCGCTGCACTTAGCGACTATCCCTTCACCGCCATTGCACCCAATGTGGCGTTCCTCGGCGACTACCCTGATTACTTTAGAATTGTGTCGTGGCCTGCTGAGACTGCCAAGGCGAACAAAGGCACGATGACAGACGAACAGATGTATGCCTTCCTCTCTTATTTCGATACCAAAAACCTGGCTACGCGTATCTCCTGTGGCGTATTGGCTACCAGCGGCTTGCAGGACGGTACTTGCCCGCCGCACACCAATATCGCACCCTACAACAATCTCCTCACGCCTGCCGGCAAGAAAGAGTACCATTTCTACCCCGAGATGCAACATGCCTATCCCACAGGTTGGAATGGTATGATACGGAATTTCTTCCGCAGTTTCCTCTAAATGCACAAATAAACGATAAAATTGTAAATGCCAAAATGTTAAATAAATTTGATATTATCGCTTTAGGCGAACTGAATGTGGACCTTATTCTCAACCAGATAGATGGTCAGCCCGAGATAGGCAAAGAGAAATTTGCACACCGGATGACCCTCACCTTGGGCAGTTCCACCGCTATCTTTGCCGCCAATGCTGCTGCGCTCGGAGCCAAAGTGGCATTCTGCGGCATGATTGGCAATGATAGTTTCGGCGATTTGGTCGAGACCAGTCTCCAAAAGAAAGGTGTGGACACACGTTTCCTCATTCGGCAGGACCAATACGCCACGGGTGCCACTATCTGCATGAGTTACGACGAAGACCGTGCCAACCTCACCTACCAGGGCGCCATGGACTACATGTCTCTCGGAGATATCAACCCCAAGGTCTTCACCGAGGCGAAACATATTCATATATCCTCTATCTTCATGCAGAGCGGAGTCAAGCGCGACCTCATGATGATTTTGGAACTCTGCAAAGCAAACGGCGTCACCACTTCCCTCGACACCCAATGGGACCCTATGGAGAAATGGGACCTGGACTACCAAGCCGTACTGCCTATGCTCACCGTCTTCATGCCCAATGAAACCGAACTCAAGTGCCTCACACATGCTCAAACGCTCGAAGAGGCGGTGGAGAAAATACGCCCATACGCCAATGCTGCTGTTATCAAGTGTGGCAGCCGGGGATCGCTCCTCATCCGCAAGGGACAACCCGACCGCATGCAACCTGCGCTGCTCAACAAGCATGTCGTGGATTGTATTGGCGCAGGGGACTCTTTTAACTCTGGATTCATCACACGCTTGGCTGCCGGAGACCCCTTGGACCTCTGCCAACAATATGGGAACATGACCGGTGCGGTGAACACCACCGCCGCCGGAGGTACTACTGCCTTCACTTCCCGCGAAGAGGTCGAGCGCATAGGACGCGAGCAGTTCGGCTGGAGTTAAAAAAGATCCGGGTACGCGACTCTCCGTGCCTGTGCCAAATAATTGTCTCTGCAGGTCTCCGCGCCTGCGAACGAAAACGAACGACAAATGAAACCTCGTCTTCACATACTCTTGTTCTGCCTGCTGGCTCTGCCTGTGTCGGCAAGAACATGGTACGTGCGCACCGATGGGTTTGACGGCGATGATGGCAAATCATGGCAGACGGCGCAGGCTACCATTCGTCTGGGATTGGACAACTGTCGGGCGGGGGACACCCTGTTCGTCGAGGAAGGCACTTTTCACGAGGGGATAACACTAAAGGACGGCGTGACAATCTTCGGAGGTTGCATGGCGTTCGAACCTGACAACCGCACCCGTACGCACACGGCCAAGACCGTACTCGATGGTACCGATTTGCACCAGCGTCTCATTACCTGCGAGGACGATTGCCTCTTGCCTACTCTGGTCGAGGATTTTATCCTGCAAAACGCACGCCACGACCAGCGGGGCGGTGCCGCATGGCTCAGGGGCAAAGTGGTGTTGCGCCGATGTGTCGTTCGTGGCTGTAGCGGTGAGCAGTGTGGCGGAGTCCTCATCAAGGGCAACCTGCCCGAAGCCTCTGCGCTCGGAGCCACACTCGAAGACTGTCTTATCCATAACTGCTCTGCCACCGGACACAACTGGCCGGACGCAGGCGGAGTGGCAAACTTCGACGGCACACTCATCCACTGCACCATAGCCAACTGTTACGGCGACCGATACGGAGGCATTCACTCCGAGAGTTCGGTCTATGACTGCACCTTCTGGGGAAACCGCTCAGAGTATGGCTTCGTCGACCCGTCCAATTATGTCTCCGACGAAAGCACTTCCGGCACCAGTCGGGCGGACGAGGGCTTCGAGGAGCATTTCTTCGAGAAACCTTGGCTGTCACCCGATAACGAGGCGGCTGACGGACCCCATTTCCGCGACCCCGCCACTTTTGTTGGCATTCCCATCACCTCGGCGGAAGAGGATATCATGCTGGCGGCGGACTACCGCATAGGGGCGCCTACGCACCGGATAGCCTGCATGCCCCCTGCCTCACCACGCCCCGACCTGCCTACCGATATTCTCACCTTCCCATGCCGGAAAAGGGTGGGGGACAAGGTCTATCGTTCGGTGGATTACACCGTCCCCTCTTTCATCGCTTTTCTGCTGAGCGACACCGCTACCTTGGTTGCAAAAGACGAGCCTTATTGCATGGTGGCTAATATCAATGGCGACCCGCGTACACGCATGGCTTTCTGTTGGTTCACCAACGACAACGTCTATCAGGGCGAAGTGCAGATTCTGCCAAGACCCGAAGCAACTGACGCGGATTTTCATGGGAAAGACCTCATCGTCGTTCCCGCCACCCCCACTACCACACCGCCGCTACACTATGCCATCTCCTCATCCGGAATACTCAAGAAGGCGCGCATGGATAAGAACACCGCTTTCCGATACGTCAGCCACAAAGCACTCGCAACCAACCTCCTTCCCGGCACTGCCTATTCTTATCGCGTGGGATTCGAAGGGCACTGGAGTCCCATCGCACATTTCCGTACCGCGGACAGCAACCAGGGCGAGTTCTCTTTTATCTACATGACCGACAGCCATATCCAGAACCGGGAGTATATCGACGCAGCCCGCCTCTGTGCCGAAGCAGTGGCACGGAACGAAAAAGACGCACGTTTCTGTGTCTTTCCCGGAGATTTTGTCGATACTGGCACGCACAATAACAGCGAATGGGAATGGGAACGCTGGTTCGAAGAGGCGCTCAAGCCTGTCCTCATGCTCATGCCTATCGTTCCCACCGACGGCAACCACGACGACTCACCACTACTCAACTATACCTACCATTTCAATGCCGACACATCTTTCAATGCACAGACCCGCGTGCGACCGCAATTCGCCGGAATAAACTATAGTTTCACCTATGGTGACCTTCAACTCATCGCCTTTTCCGAGCAGGATTTCTGGCGCGGCGATTATAGTTACGAGGCACTTACGTCCGAGTACCTCCAGCGCGACCTCGCCGGGTGGTTCAGGCGGCAAGTGGCGGAGGCACCCAATGCCAAATGGCGGGTCGGGCTTGTCCACAAAAACCTCTTCTCCGGCTCCGACCACCAGCGCGACAAAGAGACACCTCTCCTCAGGGCAACCCTACTGCCCGTAATGAAAGACTGTCACATGGACCTCATCCTACAGGGGCATGACCACACCTACGAGGTCATCGGACCAGTCAACCCCGACACGCGCAAGCCTATCCTCTCCGCTGTCAAAGGACAGGAAATCGTTCCCGTTGACTCGCTACGCAACATCACCGGCAGACGCGGAGGTACGTACAACGTCAAGGATGGCACACTCTATTTCATCGGAGCCACTTGTGGAGCCAAACGGTACACACCCCTAACGCGTGAGGAAATGGATGCGTCCAAACATATCCACAAGGTGGACAACTACTTCGACCTCTTCACAGGCATGTTCGGACAGCCCGGTGCACCTTCCTATACCCGCGTCACCGTACGCAGGGATAGTTTACTGCTCCAGTCCTTCAAGGTCCTACCTGACGGGCAAACAGAGTTGTTTAATACCATTGTGGTTGTACACTGACAAGTTGCTGCAAGACACGACAACGACACGACAACAACACGATAAAGAAAGCCGTGAGAAACGGAATAGAAACACAATAAAAATAAAACAAATATGAAGCACTTCTACCATCTGTTACTGATATTCGTTTGCGGCTCCTTGGCAGCATGCAAACCCGAACCGCCGGTCCCGCCTATCGAGCCGCCGGTCAATGACTCCGACACCGTCGCTGTATATGTACCCCTCACGGAGTGGGAGCGCGCAGACTCACTCTACACCGTAGCGGACTATACCGTACCATCCCACACGATGTTCAAGTTGGCGCAGTTTGCCTGTGCCAACAACCCTACCGAGGAGAACCTCGAGGCAATGAGGCAGCGTATCAAGGAACTGGTTCCTAAGCAGGAGCCTTACTGCATGGTCGCTACCATCAACGGCGCCCCCAAGACATCCATGGGATTCTGTTGGTTCACCAACGACAGCATCTTCGAGGGGGAGGTGCAACTCATCGCTAAGGCGGACGCTACCGAGGCGGACTTCGCTGCAGGCAACGTCAAGACGGTCGCGGCCAAGGCTACCCAAACCAAAGCATTACGCTACACTGGCATCTGTCAGTACATCGTCGCTTTCTCTGGCTTGGCGAAAAACCTCAAGTACAAATACATCAGCCACAAGGCGTTGGCGACTGACCTCACACCCGGCACCGAATATAGTTGGCGTTGTGGATACGAGGGGCACTGG
Source organism: uncultured Bacteroidales bacterium (assembly GCA_946619625.1). Classification (GTDB taxonomy): domain Bacteria; phylum Bacteroidota; class Bacteroidia; order Bacteroidales; family Paludibacteraceae; genus Colicola. The sequence continues at coordinate 14,906 of CAMOMF010000117.1, read as the reverse complement.
AGTCCCATCGCGCGTTTCCGTACCGAGGACAACAATCAGGGCGAATACTCTTTTATCTACATGAGCGACAGCCATATCATGAACCCCGAGTATATCCACTATGCACGACGTTGTGCTCTCGCGGCAGTCAAGACCGTTCCCGAGGCACGCTTCTGCGTCTTCCCCGGAGACTTTGTCGAGGATGGTACGGTCGCCAACAGCGAGTGGGAATGGGAACGATGGTTCGAAGAGGCACTCGAACCCGTCATCAAGCAGATGCCTGTCGTCCCCACCGATGGAAACCACGACGACAGCCCCAATATCAACTATACCTACCACTTCAACACCGACAACGACTTCAATTATACCATCACGCGCAAGCCGCAATTCGAAGGTATAGTCTATAATTTCGTCTATGGTGACGCCCTCTTCCTCGTCTTCTCCATGCAGGACTTCTGGCGCGAAGACTACAACTACGTGAACAAAACCTCCACTTACCTCACCGACCACGTCGGACCGTGGTTCCGCATGAAGGTGGCGGAGAACCCCGACACCAAGTACCGACTCTCCCTTGCACACTTCAACCTCTTCTCCGGCTCCGACCACTCCACCGACGAGGAGCCACCGCTCTTCCGGGCATGTATGTTGCCTACCATGAAAGAATGCCAGATTGACGTCGCACTACAAGGGCATGACCATACTTACGAGGTCATCGGACCAGTCAACCCCGACAGCCTTACCCCTATCCTCTCCGCGATTTTCGACCGCGAAGAAGTGCCCGTCAATGACAATAAGAACCGCACAGGATACAAGGGAGGTACCTATTGTACCGATGACGGTACACTGTATTTCATTGGGGCAACCTGCGGCAGAAAACGATACTACCCACATAGTCGCGAGCGGATGGAGTCCGACTACCAGAACGGTAAGCACGACGTACCCAACTATTTCGACCTCTTCACCGGTATGTTCGGACAGCCCGAGCGACCTTCGTTCACCAAAATCACCGTCAAGGACGACTGCCTTGAGTTCAACTCCTACACCGCCGACGATGACGAGGGCAACGTCTCACTCTTCAACACCATGCGCGTCGTTCGTACTCGTCCTCACACCGCACCCGGCATCAACTAATTAACAAATTGTCTATATGAAGCGATTTCTACTCCTCTTGACGCTCTGTACAGCCACGCTGTGCGCGTCAGCAAGCAACAAGTACGTCAAGCCTGACGGCGATGACAGTCTGGACGGCAAATCATGGGCTAACGCCTTCGCCACCATCCAGACCGCTGTGTGGGGTGTACCTGCGGGTGACACCATCTTCATCGCCGAAGGTACGTACTACCAAGCCTTTTCCGTAAGTAGCGGACAGACTATTCTCGGCGGATACAACGCCACTACGGGGGAACGCGACATCGAGATGTACGAAACAATCATCGATGGCACCGACCAAGGCAAATGGATTATAGTTAAGTACGACGCTGATCCTGACCAGCTGATTGTCATCGACGGACTCACACTCCAGAACGCCAACCACTCTCAGGAAGGCGGCGCTGTCTTCCTTCGCGGAAACATGGCAATCACCAACTGCCATATTCTCAACTGCTCAGGTTCCAATGGCGGTGGTATCAACGTATCTATGGGCTCATCAGGAGTGCAGCCTATTATTCGCAACTGTCTCATCGAACTATGTTCTGCCACCAGTTCCGGCGGTGCTATCCGCAACAAAGGCGGACTCATCGAGAACTGCGTCATCCGTGGCTGCCAGGGCAAGTATGGCACTATCCGGAACGACTCGGGTACAATTCGCAACTGCGTCATCCACAACAATGCCACCACCATCTCCGGATGGCCTGCCTCCGGCGGTATTTATAACCCCGGTGGAACAGTTATCAACTGCACCGTCTGCAATAACTATGGTCTGCAGTACGCAGGAATCCATGCCGATAGCGAAGTATATAACTCCGTCTTCTGGGGCAATCAGGCGCAGGATGGATTTGCTGATCCCGTCAACTATATTTCCAATACTGCCTCCTCCCACAATGTAGCAGATCAGGGATTCGGCAATAGTGCGGCATATATCAGCCTCACACTCAGCTCCAATAACACCGACCCGGCAGGACCCAACTTCCGCAACCCGACCAACTTCGTCGGTATCCCTACCAATGCAGGCGAAATAGCCGCTATGCGGAATGCCGACTTCTCTCTCACCGATGCCTCTGTAGCACTCCTCAACCTTGCTGATGCAACGCATGCACCCGCTACGGACATCAACGGAGTGGCACGACCCAAGGGAACGGCTTCCGACATTGGCGCGTACGAGTTCGACCCCAACGCTGCCATTGTATCCGTAACAGGAGTGGATATCATTCAGGATACAATCTGGGTGGTGCAGGAACAGTCCGGCACGCTCTCAGTACTCATCCTACCCGCCAACGCCAACAACAAACGCGTCACGTGGTCTATTGACAACGAAGCCGTGGCTACTATCCACAATGGTGCCGTCACCGGCGTCAGTGTGGGACAGACCACCGCCCACGTCTTTACACAGGAGGGCAATTTCACCGACACCGCTATCGTCATCATCACCCCTATCCCGCCCAAGAAATACCCAACCGAGGTTTTGATTGCCGACACGTTGTTCAAGGCAGAGGACTTCACCGTTCCCTCTTATATTCCTTTCCTCATAGCCAAAGAGGCGGCTCGTATCGACAGCCTCAATCCCGAGAGCGACCTCTCCACTTTGAACGCCAAGATAGCCGACATGATTGTGGCGATCGGTAACCTCGTAAACAAAGAGGAACCCTACAACATGGTGGCGAACATCAATGGTCCCCCCCCCACGCGTATGGCGTTCTGTTGGTTCCCCAACGACGGCATTACCGAGGGTAGTGTTCAGTTGCTGCCCATGGCAAATGCTACGGCTGCCGACTTCGCCTCCAACAACGGCGTACTCACTGTCGCTGCTACACCTACACAGACACCCGAACTGAACTACGCTGTCTCCACTTCCGGCATCGCCAAAGCAGCGGCTTTGCCTACACGCACCAAGTTCCGCTACATCAGCCACAAAGCACTGGCGGAGAACCTCACGCCCGGCACTACCTACAGTTGGCGCGTTGGGTACGAGGGGCACTGGAGCCCCATTGCGCAGTTCAAGACGCAGGATACCGACCAGGGCGAGTTCTCCTTCCTCTACATGACCGACAGTCATATCCAGGATGCCGAGTACGTCAACAACGCACGCTGGTGTGCTACCGCCGCTGCGGCAACGGCTCCCGATGCACGATTCTGCCTCTTCCCCGGTGACTTCGTCGAGACTGGCACGGCACAGAACAGCGAATGGGAATGGGAACGCTGGTTCGAAGAGTCTATCCGGCCGGTCATCATGCAGATGCCTATCGTACCTACCGATGGCAACCACGACGACAGCGAGAACCTCAACTACGACTACCACTTCAACACCGACTGGGGATTCTATTCCGCTGCCTCCACCAAACCGCAGTTCCACGGTATTACCTACAGCTTCGTCTATGGAGACGTCCTCTTCCTCGTCTATTCGTTACAGGACTGGTGGCGTGCACAGGGTAGCAGTGACAATGAGTCCTCTCTCGCCTCAACTTACCTCACCAACGATGTCGCGAACTGGTTCCGCGAGCAGATAGCACTCCATCCCAACACCAAGTACCGTGTCACTCTGGCGCACAAGAATATCTTCTCCGGATCCGGACACTCCGTGGACTCCGAGACACCGCTCTTCCGCCAATTCATGCTACCTATCTTCAAGGAGTGTGAAATCGACCTCGCCATTCAGGGACACGACCACTGCTACGAAGTCATTGGTCCCGTTGACCCCGACACCCGAACCGTGGTCGCCAATGCCTTCTCCGATGTGCAGACTGTACCCGTCAACACCAACACCAACATGACAGGCAAGGAGGGAGGTACGTTCATAACCGACCAGGGAACGCTCTATTTCATCGGTGCTACCTGCGGACGCAAACGGTATTATCCTTACACCCGACAGAAGATGGAGGACGAGTACAGCAAGCACAAGGTCACCAACTACTTCGACCTCTTCACCGGCATGTTCGGGCAACCCGGAGCACCGTCCTTCACCAAGTTCACCGTCAAGAGTGACTGCATCGAACTCAACTCCTACACGGCTGACTCCAACGGCAATGCTACGCTCCTCAACACCATGCAGATCAAGCGTAACACCCCACACTCACTGCCGTCCGGACTGCAGAACCTCTCCACCAAAACCACTGTCCGTGAGGGAGAGAAGTTCATCCGCAACGGGCAACTCTTCATCCGTAAGGACGGCAGAACCTACAACGCCCTCGGTGTCATTGTAGAGTAACCCCTTCCTGCGGCTGCAACCCATACGATCCCCCAAAAGATATTTTACCTGTATGGGTTGCAGTCGCATGGATTAAGAACTCTATGATCTCTTAGGTCCGCCTATGATTGCTTAAGGACTGCCTAAGGTCGCCTATGCTCCGCCTGTGACCTCCGGGAAACGAAACATTTCGAAACACTCTTTGAGGCTCTACCTCTTTCTGTAACACGCTAAAAATGGTGCACTTATACTGCTTGTTCGGAAAACATGTTGAAGAACATAATCTATTTCGTTCCTTTTTTGTTCGAAAAGCAGTAACTTTGCACCCGCAGTACCTCAAAGCACATTGGCTTTATTAAATGCACGTTGGCTCTTATTCATTAGAATAGAAACTTAGAATATTTATGAACAAAAAATTTTTAATATTATGAAAAAAATCTTTACTTTTATTGCTGCAATGCTGGTAGCATTCGCAGCTAATGCTGCAACGGTAAGTGTAAGTCCTGGAACAGCTACTCTTCAAGCTGCCATCTCAGCCGCTTCTGCAGGAGATGTTTTAGTTCTTGCTGATGGTACTTATAATGAGTCTGGCAATTACATCGACTTTAACAAAAGTTTGGAAGTAAAGGCCGCTGATGGTGCTCATCCTGTTGTGAATGTATATACGTATATTAAGATTCAAAATTCTGCTAATGTTAAAATAATAGGTGTTAAGTTTGATGGCACTTCCCAAGGTAACTATAGTTATTTTTTCAGAGTTTATGATAATTCCGAAAATAGTTTGGAGTTGGAAGGATGTGAATTATGCAATAATAATAATATTTTCATTCGCGTAGAGTCTGGAAAACATATTAATTCCATTAAAATTAACAATTGCTATTTCCACAATGGCAATAATAATGCAATTCGTTGCCATAAAGCAGCGAGTGCTCCAAATACTTGCGACCAGTTAATTGTCACGAATTCTACTTTTGCTAATTTTGCAATACCCGACTATGGCTGCATTGAAGTTGAAAATGTTGGTAACAGTGTTACTTCGGATATTGAAACAAGGATTGATCATTGTACCTTCTACAATATTACGAAACCAAGTAATAATACGTATGGCGTTATAGATTCTCGTAAATCTACCAACAATACAATTACGAATTGTATTTTTGTAAATCCGGAGACTCTCCCCGATGGTCGCTATGCAGCAAGAGCTACTCAACTCTATGGTGGTTCTGTTTCTAATTGCTTGGTATTTAATACACCAAATCACAGAACAGATGATATAACATTAACAGCTCCTATTGCAGATCAAGACCCTCTCTTCGCCGACGCTGCAAATGGTGACTTTACTCTTACTGAAGGATCTCCTGCTCTTGGCGCTGCTACCGACGGTGACAATCTCGGTGACCCGCGTTGGTTCCCGGCTGTTCCCAGCACCGCAACTACTGTTTACCTCGCTCCTGGTATGTGGAATGCAGACGGCGCGAAATATGCTATATATGCCTATGAACCGGGCAAACCTGAACAATGGTCCGACTTCTTAGCATTGGCAGAAAATGAAACAAATATTTATACCGGCACCGTTCCTGCAGGGTATTCTCACTTGATTTTTGTCCGCCTGGATGCTTCAGCAGTTACTCCAAATTGGGGAAGTAAATGGAACCAAACAGGCAACCTGACACTTATTGATGGAAGTGCTAACAACCTCTTTACTATCACCGCTTGGGATGCAGGTACTTGGTCTGCATATGTGGCTCCTGCGGCTCCGCTCGCTGACGGCTACTACCTCGTAGGCAACTTTGGCGGTGAGGAGAGTTGGACAGTTGCTGACTTGACAGCTGAGCGTAAGCTTACCCAAAATCCTGAGAATGATGCAGAATGGTATATCGACTTTACGCTTACTGTTGGTGACGAGTTCAAGGTTGTTTCTATCGTGGACAATGCTATCGCTTCTTGGTATCCTGCTTCTCCTGCTGGAAATTACGCTATCGAGGCTGACCACGCCGGTACTAAAACCATCTACTTCAAGCCTGCCGGTGAAGATCATCCCGAACTCAACAATGGTTGGTATTATGGCAAATTGTATGTGAAGCCGAATAATCACAACGCTACTCTCAGTGCCAACTGGAGCACCCTCTGTCTGCCGTATGCTACTATGGAACTGCCCACAGGTGTCGAGGCTTACTCCATCGCTTCCATCGCTGGCGGATATGTTTCACTGCAGAGCGAAAGCGCAATTGGTGCCGGTAAGGCATACTTGGTGAAGGCAGCGGCTGATGGCAGTTACGAATTCGACTTGGTTGGCGGCAAAGTAAACGATCCGGTTGTTGTCAACAACTTCGTAGGCAATTTGGCGGCAGAGGCGGCTCATCTCGCTGTTAACGGAGACAATGACTATTTTATTCTCATGGATAACGAGTTCCACTTGTTAGCAGAGGAAGCTACCGCTGACGTGGCTCAATACAAAGCGTACATCAGCTTGGTTAAGAACCCGAGTCCTGCTCCCGTTCTCCGCATCATTGCAAACGCCACCAACATCGAGGGCATTGAGGGCAACGAAACTGCTGTTAAGTTCATCCAAAACGGGCAACTCTTCATCCGCAAGAACGGTGTTGTTTACGACGCTACTGGCGCGGTTGTTCGCTAAATAATCATAATGAATCAATAGTCAATAAAGTTAAATTGTCAAATTGTAAATTATTTGCCTTATGAAACAGTATATTGAAGCTCAACTGCACGTTGTTCGCGTGAACAACAACGATATTGTTACTGCCAGTATTGGCATAGGTGACACCAAGACCACCGGAAATTGGAACGCTCAAGCTCCTGACCGGCGTCGCAGCATTTGGGATTGATTCCCTTTAGCGATAATAATTCAAGCGGGGCCACACGGCTCCGCTTGTTTGTTTTCCTCCTGCATTTGTGTCACGCTTGCCCTCAATTCTTAGCGCCACTCTCTGTTTGCGGTCTAAGGTGGCACTTTACACCGCATTTCTCTACTAATTTGCACCAAAATGCGGTCTAAGATGGCACTTTGCACCGCTCCTCTTCTTTTCGAAACCCTCCGAAACACTCTTTCCGTTTGGACGAAATTCCTCAACGCTTTGAAAAATAGCAAACTAAGTGAACCTTCCTGCACATTATGCTCAAAAACATATTTCCTTTTGAGCCTATTTTGTGCAAAAAGTTGTAACTTTGCACACCGAATTGAAAGTATGTGCTCTATGTCGCCTTACCTTTTCATATACCATTCTCCCGAGTTACCTCTTTCGGCTTCTCGCCTAATCTCGTGGGGGGGGTAAAAATACCCTCTCTGCTTTCATGTTTTTCCCTCGGGCTGTGCGCCACCCCCGCGCATAGCTCTTTTTGTGTGTAATTAGTAACTTATAAATCTATATTTGTATGAAAAAAGTTTATCAAACACCTAAATCGGAAATCGTTCCGATTCAGTTTCAGGACATTCTCACCAGCAGTGCGGAAGCCATGAGATCGATTGATGGTTCATGGGATGAAGACGAATATTAACCTACATAAAAAAGATTCTGTAATGAAAAAAATTGTATATTTCGCAGTTTTTGCTGCATTGGCTCTTGTTTCTTGCCAAGAAAAAAATGCGCCTATCAACAACGAACAGAAAACAGATGCTTTTACTTTCAAGGCCTCTATTGAGCAGCCCACGAGTAATGGCAATACAGGAGGCGCCGCCGCTTCTTCCGGCATCGCCAAAGCCACGATCAATGAGAGCAATCAGCTGGTCTGGAGTGCAGGAGATCATATAGGCATCTATTTCCCTAATTGGAATGATGCCAACAACCAAGACTTTATTCTCTCTGATGGTGGGGGAACCACAGAGGGTACTTTTACAAGAGCCTCCGGAGAGTATGAGCCGTCTGATGCCAAGGTAGCCTTCTTCCCTTGGCAAGGTACAGGCTCTACTTACAATAATGTGTACGAAGGAACCATGTACTTCAAGCTTCCCAGCGCATATTGGAGTTATGACAATAATAAGATGCTGACTCCTCTGGTGGCATCTATTGATAACTCGAATGAAATCTCCTTCAAGCACGTAGGCGCTGCTGTGAAGCTGACGGTGAACAATCTTGTTTCCGGCACCTATAAGGTTAAAATGTCTGTAGAGGGAAAACAAATCACTGGAGATTTCCATGTAAACCCTGCCAATGCCGGCACGGACCCGATGACCTTGGATGCCGCAGAGAATACAACCTTGAACAACATCACCCTCAACACATGGAAGAGCAGCGGTGCGTTTTCTTGGATTTTCCCTGTTCCTGAACTCACCACACCTAAACTGACTTTTCAGATTATAGACGATAATGGCGTTACTGTTTGGTCCAAGACTCCGAAAGCCCAGTCTAGCCTCAGGCGCGCAGACCTGCTTGTTATGCCGGCAGTGAACGTTACTGCTTATGAAAAATTCGTACAAGATGACGATGAGTGGACATTCCATGGTACTATCGGTGGTAGCTCTTGGCAAGATGTGCCCATGATGACTGACGGGAACTATTGTGTTTTATCAGGTTTCACTTTCGTTGCCGGAGATCAATTTAAAATCCATAACAAGAAAACGGATGCGTGGTATCCTGCAAGTAATTGGGAGTTCACTAACGAAATTAATGGTACGAAAGATATTATCTTCAATTGTTCCACACAGGCTATAACCGTTGTTACTCATAAGTTCCCGTATCCAATGCCTTCTTATACTCCGTCTGTTTCTATTTCAATTGATGGAAATATGTCTGATTGGGCTGCTATCACGCCGTTAGGAAGTACCGGTACAGACAGAATTCGTGACTGGAAGTTCTATTCCGATGAAGATAATCTTTATTTCTACCTTGTCTTAAGAAAGAATAGGATGAACACAGGAAATGATCTTTCACTTGCATTTAAATGGAATGATTCGGGAACTCTATCTGTTGATAATCTGTCTAGGGCAAATTGTACAGTTATTTTTCAGCCGTTTACAAATGCCGATAATAATAGTGGAGATAAACCAACTTGTGTAGATGGTGCCATCTCAACGGCTACGATTAATGGCGAGTCGACAAGCGTAACAATTAATGCTTATGGCTTGAATCCGAACACGTCCTCGAATTCTAATAGTGATGATTATTATCTGGAAATTAGCATTGCTAAGTCATATATCCCAAGTTTGCCGACCTCCGGAACGATACAAATAGGCGCTGGTTACAATTGGTATAATACAAGTTATCAGAGTGTAACTTTAGAATAAAACTTGACGGCTCTCATCATGATGGGGGCCGTTGGTTGTATTTGCATAACGCAGCGGGCTTTTCGGCTCGCTGCTTTGCGTTACAACTAATCCCCCCTCAATTTGCCTGCGGCCTTTAGTCGAAATCTCGATATAACGCCATCTCGATATAACGAAATCTCGCCATCGAACCTTTCGCCCCTCCTCCCCAAGGAGAGGAGACTATGTGTATACCTTCTTCGAACGGTCTGCTTACCCTCTCCGAAGGGTGAGCAAAATTTCGCCCTCCGTCACCCCTCCCCGTTCAATAACCAACATGTCTCAACTACTTTATTTCCAACGTATTACTATGTTATCAAAGAATAACCTTTCCTAACTCTAAGTGCCCTGTTTTTGCTCACTTGCCCCGGAATGCTTATTACAAGACCACTATTTTTAGCAGTACTCTTGGCTGATTTTTAATATGTTGAGGGGGCGCCCACCACAAAGGTAAGCACCCCCTCTATCTTCCCGTTACGGGTAAGGTTAGTACCAGTCTATCGAGTTCTTCTTGCCGCGCCATACGTCCGTGAAGGAGGTGGTGTGGTTCTGCCCGCCTATCAGCAGGATTGCCTTGTCTTTCGTGATAACTATAGCTTGGCGCTGGCGAGTGGTGAACTCCTCCGGCAGTTTGTTCTGCGCCGAGTCGGGAACGGTCCAGTTCATACCCTCGTCAATAGACTCCAGCACAGGGTGTTGCGTGATGGTGGCACCGTTCTCCAGAGCACCGAAGAGCAGCATTTTGTAGTCGTACCAAACCAATGCGGCACCGGTGATGGCTGAGAACTCTGGCTGCTCTATGGTGAAGTTCTCCAGGCGGTAGTAGCCGGCAGTCGTGTCGGTGTCCACCCATTCCAGGTTCCAACGGCTGTTAAGCGGCTGTCCCTCTGTATCGTATCCGCCCATGACCATAGCACGTCTGCGACCGCTTTGCCCGATAAAAGTGATGGCACTGAAGTCCGATACAGGGAAACGTTCACCCGCTGTTCTGCAATAACGGTTAAGGACACCTATCTGCATCTGTTTGGCGGGCAGTTTCCCCTCCTTCATGGTGGTGAACCACAACTCGTTGGTCGTCATATCTTTGGCGAGCGTCCACACCGAGTCGTTGTAATAGAACAGCGCGCTCTGCATGTTCAGCCCTAATCCCGAGCAGTTCACTGCCGTCCACTCTGCGCCGGTGAGCGAAGTATATAGTGTCTGCCCCTCGGCGTAATAGAGCAGGTCTTTGCCCTTGCAAATCTGACGGATATTGACCCCCCTGGGCAGTCCGGTCACTTGTACCGGTCCGCTCCACTCTTTGCCGTCTGTAGAACGATACAGCGCAGTCGATATACCATCATGGGTGAATAGCAGTACCGTGTCACGCAGGTTCTCCGCATGTACATCGCAGTTCTGGGGAATAAGGTGCTCGCGGGTACGGGACCATACATACAGGTCGGGATCCACCGTGTGGACGTTGACGTAGATCTTGTAGTCGCGCTCGTGCTTCATGTCTTCTGACACAACGTGCAGGTAGCACGGCTGCGGGGTGAAGTTCAGCGTGTCTGACGTCAGAATAATGGTGGTGTCCAGGTAGGACCAGAACCGCGCATATCCAATGTTCGTACTGAAATAGAACGTGGCGACAACAGAGTCAATACGCGTCCCTACCGGCAACGAGTCGGGGTTGTAAACAATAGCCGTATCTGAGCTGAAGTCCACCTTAAACTCAGCGTCTTTCAACCCGGGAAAACTATCATTGGCTGCAAAAACGATTGCCGTCAACTTGGTCTCAGAAGACGGCGTTTTCACTTCGGTCTTCTTTTCGCAGCCCGGCACTATCAGTAGCCCGAGCAGCGCGAACAGGAGGTAATATGTCTTGAATCGAATCATGTTTTTTAGGAGTGTAGGAGTTGCCCGCATTATTTCCGGACAAATTCTGTGCCAACTGTGAACACCGCGTCCAATTGCACATCGGAATGCGCCATAGGCACCTTGTCCACTATCTGAAAATCATACGCCACGGCAAACTTGTGCACATGGTGGAAGTGGTGCAGGAAACGGTCGTAATATCCTCCGCCTCGTCCCAAACGGTTGGCTTTCTTGTCAAAAGCAACTCCGGGCAGTATGATCAAGTCCGGTGTACCGGTAAACGTGTTGCTCTGGGGCTCCGGAATGCCGAACTTCCCTCGGTGCAGGCACTCCTTGCCGGTGTAGCGGCGCATTTCGATATCTTTGCGGTGCGCTACCGGCAACAGGATGGTTTTGCTCTGGTAGAACTCTTCCATCAGGGGGCGCACATCCGGCTCGTTCAGGATGGGATAGAACATCATCACCACCTTTGCCTCACGGAACACGTCATTGTCGCGCAGACGTTGGCATATATGTTCACTCATTGCAACTCTCTCTTCGGCTGACATGCGCTGCATACGCTGGCGCATGATCATTCTCATCTCTTCCTTCTCCTTCTTCAATCGCCGTGAGGGCAGTTTGCGGAGAAAATCATATATCTGACTGGCAAATAACATGTTATTCCAAATTTAGTTCCGGTTGCATCTGGTGATTACGGATAATCTCCTTGTCCGTGTCCGGCGTGAGTTTCTTTTCACCAGTCCGGTAGTAGTATATCAGACCGTAACTCTTGCATGCCATCAGTCGCGCATAGGGCAACAGGTCCTTGTAGTGCGCCTCCACGGTGTTCCATATATCCATGATGATCTCATCGGCACGGCGGCGCAGTTCACCCAGGTCCTCATAGACGCGCGTGGTGGTCTTCTCGTGCATCTCTTTGTAACTCTGCTGCTCGCAGAACATGTCGAAATACACTTTCACCTTCGTGATATTGGGATTGTAGATGGGGAACCCGCCTTGACGGATACGCTCTTCTTCCCCCTGTATGATTTTTTTGCCCCATTCCAGCAGCGCTTCCTCCGTGCTCAGGTCGGGAAGTACGTGTTTGTTCGGGTCCAGGCCGTACAGGGTCTTGACGTCTTTTTTTATCTCGCCACGCATCACGGACATGTTCAGCACTTGGATGAAGTGGCTGATGTACATTCGGGCTCTGCCTACCACATGACGGTACTGCTTGTTGGCGGAGACCTTGGACTGGAAATTGGAGTGGTACTGGGTAACCTGGTTCTCAAAAATCATCAGGAACTTCTGTGCCTCGGAGAGGGTTCTATATGAAATGACCTGGTCGGTGAAATCGGCCTCGCTCGCCTTTTCCACGGCGCGTTGCAGTGCGTGCAGGCGGGTACTGTCGGTGGTCGGAAATCTACGGTACGGCATATCTGTGTATTAGTTCTTACGGTTCAACAATTTGCGGGTGATGTCGATAAGTTCTTGTTTCTTATCCTGCGGGACGGACAACAGCATGATGTCGTTCATCGCCTGCTCCGTGTATTGCGCTTCGCGTTCTTCGCACATCGGGCGTACCCGGATGGCATTATACAGCGCGGTGACCTCGGCGATTTTCTGCTCTTCGTCAAAACACTTCATGTCTATCCACCGGCGCAGTTCCCGCAGCTGCTCGGGATTGGCATTCTCCAAGGCAAGAATCTGAACGAGCGATTTCTTGTTCTGCACAATATCGCCGCCGATACGTTTGCCGAATGTGCGCTCATCGCCCCACACATCCAGCACGTCGTCTTGTATCTGGAACGCCAGCCCGATCCGCTCTCCTATCCGGTAAAGCAGCGTCAGGTCGCTTTCGGAGGCACCCGCCATCAGTCCACCTAATTGCAGGGCGGCACCCAGCAGAACCGACGTTTTCAGGCGCACCATTTCGATGTACTCGTCCACGCTGACCTTCTCCCGCTTCTCAAACTCCATGTCTAATTGTTGTCCGCGCCAGATGTCGGTAGCCATGGCATTGAACAAATGAAGTACGCGTGGCAGCAACGACGGCTCTACTTGCTCCAACTGAACATACGCTTCCGTCATCATCTGGTCGCCGCTCAGTATGGCGGTATTGTCGTCCCAGCGGACGTGCACCGTCGGGCGTCCCCGTCTGACGGGGGCTTGGTCCATCACGTCATCGTGCAGCAGTGTGAAGTTGTGGAAAATCTCCAGCGCCAGTGCTACTGGCAGCGCTTTTTCTTCGTCTCCCCCGAACATACGGCATGCCATCAGCGCCAACGTGGGACGCAGTCGCTTCCCTCCACCCTCCAGAGCGTAGGCAATAGGCGCGTACAGTCCATACGGCTCGCGTTGCCAACTCAGGCTGCTTATTGCTTGGTTGATATCAATCATTTTCTATGATATGCGTTAATACGTCCTTAATATCCAATCCTGCCGCACGTACTTGCTGCGGAATGAAACTGGTCGCGGTCATGCCGGGCGTGGTGTTCACCTCTAACAGCATGATTTTGTAACCATCCACTATGTGCTTGTCCGCGTTGTCGGGCTCGCTGACCGGCTCCAGGATATAGTCGGTACGGATAATACCCCTGCAGCCCATTATGTCGTAGATGTGCATAGTCAGGTCCTGAATGGCGCGGAACAGCCCGGCAGGAATAGGTGCAGGCGTGATTTCGTCCACCTGTCCGTTGTATTTGGCGTCATAGTCGAAAAACTCGTTGCTTGTCACCACTTCGGTCACCGGAAAAGCAACGGCACGTTTAGACGTCTTATATACTCCGCAGGTCACCTCACGACCGCTCATCAAGCGCTCTATGATCACTTCGTTACCCTCTGCGTACGCCGCCTGGATGGCTGGCTGGATCTGCTCCCGCGTCTTCACCTTGGTACATCCAAAACTGGACCCCCCCACGTTGCTCTTGATAAAACACGGCAAACCAATCTCTTTCTCCACACGTTCATCGGTGATACTATCACCCTCGCGCAGCAGGATACTCTTTGCTATATTCAGCCCGAAGGCGTGCAGGTAGTGGTTGCACGTATATTTGTCAAAAGTCATGGCTGCCGCCAGTACTCCGCAACAACTGTATGGCATCCCAATCAGGTCCAGATAACCTTGCAGCACCCCGTTCTCCCCGGGCGTCCCGTGGATGGTGATATACGCAAAATCGAAACGGAGGTCCCCCGCTGTGAACCCGTTCTTGTCGATATCCACCCAGTGGCAGCCATCGAACTCTTTCCCTTCGCTGTAGTCGGTCGCCAATTTCCACTCTTGCCCGTGTAGGCAGGCGATAAACACCTGATAGCGAGTCTTGTCCATAAAGGAATACAACCCCGCTGCACTCCGCAGAGAAACGCCATACTCCGACGAATCTCCGCCTGCTATAATTACTATATTTTTCATTGCTTGTTCTTTGTGCAAACCGGTAGTTTGATGTTGTTTAACGTTGTTTGATGCCCTGCGGGCGTTTGATGTTGTTTGATGTT
>CAMOMF010000116.1 GCA_946619625.1 uncultured Bacteroidales bacterium | reverse complement strand
TGATTTGGTCAATTCAGAAAATAGTGGTAACTTTGCATCGGAATTCCCGGTAGTCCCTGACGTAAGTCAAACTATCGGGTGTCGTTTTCTATATACGTGAGCAAAATCCGCGGACTTATGTTAGAGGGCGAATTAGTTGCATTTGCCGGCGAGACGCATGATCTCCTTGCGTGGCATGGGTGCGGCGCTGACGTTTGCGGTGTTGACGATGTGTTGTTCGCCATTGATGTTGAACGTGACAGTCACGTTGTTGCCAGACACTTCCATCGTGGTAGGCGCTCCCATGACCAGTGGCAGGTTGACGACATCGTGCCCTGCGGGAAAGCAACAAATGAGCGGAATACCATAGGGTTCTATCATTTTGTGCAACATAGCTTCCACGCTCATGGTATTTCCGTTTTCGTCCTTGAACTCGTTGCCGCAGTCGGCGAACTCTCCAAGGATGACGCCTTTGCACCTGTCGAGCACTCCGTTGAGTTGTAGGATACGCATTTGCCGGTCAATGTTGTGCATCGACTCTCCCACTTCTTCGACAAAGAGGATGATATCCTGCCCCAGTGTGGCATCTGCCCACGTGCCGACATTAGGAGCAAAGGTGCAGACGTTTCCTCCCACGAGGATGCCGGAAGCCTTACCGCTGATGTTCAGTTCGTTGGGAGGGAGATTGTAGCATGGCACTTGTCCCATGAGCAGGTCTCGCATGAGGGTGGTAGTCATGGTGTTGGGACTGCCCGGCAGGAACGTTGCCATGGTGCCGTGAATACTCATGACACCTGCGCGTGTGAGCATCCCATGCAGGGTGCTGATGTCGCTGAATCCGCAAAGCCATTTAGGCTGCGCACTCAATTCTTCAGGACTAATGTAATCGATGAGTTGAATGGAACCGTAGCCTCCTCTGCCGGTGATGATGGCTTTAATCCCGGGTCGTTGCCAAGCCCAATGGATGTCCGCTGCACGCTCTTCGACTGTACCCGCATATTTGCCATTGTACTGCTTGTCGGTATTGGGTCCAAGGATGGGAACCAATCCCCAGCCTCTAATGACGTCGCACGCATTTTGCAAGGTGCTGAGAGGTACGGAATAGGATGGGTTGATAATCGCGACGGTGTCTCCTTGTTGGAGGAAAGGGGGCTGCACGCAGGAGAGTGGCACGGGGGTGACTGATGCTACCGTGTCGCGGATGTAGAGAGTGTCCACAATGATGGTGTCCACAACTAATGTGTCGCGGATAACCAACGTGTCGGTTTTCGGAGTGTCTTTACCGGGCTCATTGGACTCGCACGATGGTGTTAAGAAGATGGCGCTCAATGTGATGAGAGCGAGAATAGTACTGAATAGATATCGTTTCATATGTTATAATCCTTTACCGGGGGAATTCTATTTTGTATGTAGTCAGCCGATGGTATAGTGCAGGCCGCGGCATTCTTCGCGCTCATGCCAAACCATTTCACTTGCAAAGTTAGTGCTTTTTTTTGAATAAACCAAATATAAAGCAAAAAAAATGAAAATGTGGCAGCAAAAAAGTGCACTTTTCTCTGCAATGTATGCATAATTGAGGAACAAACGATAACAAAACATAATAATGATGGTTGAAAGGGGGGGCGAGGAGGTAGCGAGGAGGTATGGAGCTCCTTTCACCAGGTAGCGATAAATGGATGGCATAGAGGGGTTATTCTTCTAATAGAAGTTGGCTTCGGAGGAAATCAACGAAGCGTCGTTTGCGGGTTTTGCCTGTTTTGGTGACATAGGTCCACCCATTTTCTTGACAATAAGCGCGATAACGTGCTTCGTACGGCGCCCGTTTGGCTTCATCGTAGAGGATTTCCTCCTGACGTTCGAGCGCGTGTCGAAGCCTGTCGTTTTGGGCATTTCGGGCTTCGACTTGCGCCTTGGTGTAGGGCTGGTTGGGGTTGTGCTTGATACTGACTTCCGTGTCGGGCTTTCCGGGAGTGTGGGCGATGTAATGGTTGTCACCATATTTGCCGCTATACTTGATTTTGGTTGTTGCTTTTACCATGAATGAGATCTACTTATAATGGTTGTTTAAATATCAATACGTGGTACGTGGTTCGTGGTTCGCAGGTGCTACTGGTTGATTGTCTGCTAATTATGTACCGTTACCACGTACCACGTACCACGTATGCGTTTTTACACTTTTCCTGAGATGCGGGGCAGTTATTCGACGGTGACGGATTTAGCCAGATTGCGTGGCTGGTCCACATCGCAGCCTTTCACGATGGCAATGTGGTATGCGAGCAGTTGTAGGGGAACCACAGTGAGGAGCTGTTCGTATATCTCTTTCAGCATGAAGTGCGGGTATCCGCCTTTCTCCAATTGACTGATAGACAATTCCAAGTGTTTGACGGTGGGCGTTTTCTGCACATTGTCAATGGTGGTTATGTCCACCTCTTTGTCAAGTTGTAGGGTGACGACCTCTTTATCGTCGATATAGATTACCTGGTCGGTGTGTAAACCTTTAATCAGAATAGGGTATGCCTGACGTTTCCCTATGTAACCTACTATTCCACACATAATAGTTGAAAGTTGATCTTCTATCGGTAGAGCCATAGCGCGCTATGGCTCTACTCGCAAGGCTCGTACGATCGGCAGAGCCGTGGATAGTTGAAAGAAGTTGAAAGTTGATAGTTCTTATTTCGGCAAAGCCTCAAACGATCGGCAGAGCCGTGGATAGTTGAAAGAAGTTGAAAGTTGATAGTTGATAGTTGAAAGAAGTTGATAGTTGATAGTTTAATGGATGAACAGCAGTTCCCTGTATTTGGGAAGAGCCCACATCTCGTCGTCCACAATCATTTCGAGCGCATCGGCGTGTGTGCGTATATCCTCCATGGCAGGGAGCACGTGGTCGTGGTAAGCAATGGCCTTGCTGCGTTCGTCGGGTTGGCGGTTGGCTTGGTGACGTGCAGTGGTCATGTCGTCCACGCCTGCCAGAATGGCAGTGACATGCATCTCTATCTGGCGTATAATGCTGTAATCCTGCTTGTTAAGCGAGCGCACCTCCTCTTCGCTGAAGACCTGTTTGACGGCAAGTACGTTCTGCAGGAGCATGGTCTGATAGCGCTTGGCAGCGGGCAGAACATGGTTGATGACCAAGTCGCCCAGTACGCGACTTTCAATCTGAACTTTTTTGGTGTATGTCTCCCACTTGACTTCGCAGCGGCTTCGCAACTCCGACTCGTTGAGGACGTTGGTTTTTCCGAACATCTGTATTGATTGTGGCAGCAAGTAGCGGTCGATGACCAGCGGTGCGCTTGTCTCGCAGTCCAGTCCGCGCCTGGCGGCTTCCTGTTTCCATTCATCGCTGTACCCGTTGCCATCGAAACGGATAGGCTTGCAGGCAACGATATATTCTTTGATGATATTGAAGAGTGCGCGCTCCTTGGGCAGCCCGTCGGCAATGAGTTGGTCCACATCGTTTTTGAACGTCATCAGTTGCTCGGCAACGGCTGCATTGAGCGCTAACATAGCGGCACCGCAGTTGGCAGACGACCCCACTGCGCGGAACTCGAACCTGTTGCCGGTAAAAGCGAAAGGCGAGGTACGGTTGCGGTCGGTGTTGTCCAATAGAATCTCGGGAATATTGCCCACGCCCAGTTTCATCTCTTTCTTGGCGTTGATGATGATACCTTTGTCGGCATCAGCCTGCTCCAGTTTGTCCAGCACTTCGGAGATCTGTTTCCCGAGGAAAACGCTGATGATGGCGGGCGGTGCCTCGTTTGCACCCAGACGGTGTGCATTGGTGGCGCTGATGATACTGGCTTTGAGCAGTCCGTTATGGCGCTGTACCGCCATGAGGACGTTCAGCAGGAAAGTAATGAATTGCAGGTTCTGGTAGGGGTTCTTGCCGGGTGCAAGGAGGTTCACGCCGGTGTTGGTTTCCAATGACCAGTTGCAGTGCTTGCCGCTGCCGTTCACTCCCTCGAAGGGTTTTTCATGCAGCAGCACGCGGAAATGGTGCCTTTGCGCCACGCGTTCCATGATAGACATCACCAGCAGGTTGTGGTCGTTTGCGAGATTGACATCTTCGTATATAGGTGCCATCTCGAACTGGTTGGGTGCTACCTCATTATGGCGTGTGCGAACGGGTATGCCCACCTTGAGTGCCTCGTACTCCAAGTCGCGCATAAAATCCAATACGCGCTCGGGGATAGCGCCGAAATAGTGGTCTTCCAACTGCTGATTCTTGGCGCTCATATGCCCCATGAGGGTGCGGCCGGTGAGCATGAGGTCCGGACGGGCGTAAAAGAGGGCTTCGTCTACGAGGAAGTACTCTTGTTCCCAACCGAGGTTGGTGTGTACCTGCTTGATGGTCTTGTCGAAATACTGGCAAACCTCGCATGCTGCGTGACTGAGCGCCACGGTTGAGCGGATGAGGGGCGTCTTGTAATCCAGCGCTTCACCTGTGTATGCCACAAAGACGGTGGGGATACACAACGTGTCGCCAATCAGGAAGACCGGCGATGAGGGGTCCCAAGCGGAATATCCGCGGGCTTCGAATGTGTTGCGGATGCCACCACTGGGGAAAGACGAAGCGTCTGGCTCTTGCTGGTAAAGCGAGTCGCCGCTGAATTCCTCAATCAGCGCGCCGTCTTTCAGCGTGAAGAAAGCATCGTGTTTTTCCGCCGTACCCTCGGTGAGCGGCTGAAACCAGTGGGTGTAATGCGTCGCCCCGCGCCCAATCGCCCAACGACGGATACCTATTGCCACACTTTCAGCAATATCGCGATGAATAGTGCGTCCGTTGTCCACATCGTCGAACAGTTGGGACAGAATATCACCGGAGATGAACTCTTTCATTTGCTCGCGCGTAAAGACGTCCTGTGCAAAATACACCTTTGCCCGCTCGCCCTTGGTGACAGACTTGCTGTTGAAAGCGCTTTTACGCTCAATTGCGATTTTAACCGCCTCGAAACGAAGATTTGCCATAAAAAATACGTTGTTTTTGTTATTTAATCGGATTAAAATTCAAAATCGGGTGCAAAGTTACAACATTTTTTTGAAATATGCAAGACTTTTTACCTAAAAAATGAATGGTACCCCTATTTTTTTTTCATAGTTCGCGCGTATATTTAATAAGGTGTAGGCAAAACAGATGTGTTTTAGGAAGTAATTTGCAGTTTGGAAATAGCAAAATGAAAAAAAAAGATTTTTTATTGCAAAAACGTTTGCATAATTCAAAAAAAAGCAGTACCTTTGCAGAGATTTTTGATACTGCTCGCTTGCAAAAGTGAGTATAAACGTTATAAATCAATGAATAGTCTGTCGGGGCAAATAAAGGTACCTTCTTTAGTTGATATGCACGTGCATTTCCGTGAGCCGGGTTTTGCTTACAAAGAGACCATCGAATCGGGAAGTCGTGCGGCTATGTGTGCGGGTTACAGCGATGTGTTCACCATGCCCAACCTCACTCCCGCTCCCGATTCGCTTGCGAATTTGCAGCTCCAATTGGACATTATTGCGCGCGACAGCCATATTGGCGTTCATCCGTATGCAAGTATCACCCTCGGCCAGAAAGGCGAGGGTGAACTTGTTAATATAGAGGAGCTCAGTAGGCTCGTGCCCGGTTTCTCTGACGATGGTCGCGGCATTCAGGACGAAGGCTTGATGCGCGAGGCGATGCAGCGTATTGCCGCCGTGGGAAGCATTGTTGTTGAACATTGCGAGGTGAACAGTCTGCTTCGAGGCGGATATATCCATGACGGGATGTATGCGAAGACTCACGGGCATAGGGGAATCTGCTCGGAGAGCGAGTGGAAAGAGATAGAGCGTAATATCCGCTTGAGTGAAGAGACGGGCTGCCGCTTACATATATGCCATATCTCCACGAAAGAGAGTGTGCAGTTGGTGCGCGAGGCAAAACAAAGCGGCATTCGCGTAACCTGCGAGACGGCTCCGCATTATCTGCTACTGAACGAAGGCATGCTTCAGGAGGATGGTTGTTGGAAAATGAATCCTCCTATCCGCAGTGTGGCAGACCAGATGGCGTTGTTGGCGGGTGTGCAGGACGGCACTATTGATGTCATTGCTACCGACCATGCGCCGCATAGTGATGAAGAGAAAAGCCGGGGACTGGAAAAGAGCGCTTTCGGGATTACGGGAATAGAGATCGCTTTCCCATTGCTATATACCTACTTGGTCAAGACCGGCATGCTGACGATGGACCGCCTGATAGAACTGATGTCCACCCGCGGTCGCGAGATTATGGGGCTGCCGATGGATGAGAGTTGGGCGACGTTTGATATGGATGCACATTATACCATTCAACCCGAGCGGTTCATCAGCAAAGGGCATAGTAC
>CAMOMF010000115.1 GCA_946619625.1 uncultured Bacteroidales bacterium | reverse complement strand
GGTTTGCATCATGACTTTGAGGTCACGAAGAAAAGTGTTCTGTTCGAGCGCCTCGTCGTCTTTGAAGGCGCGTACAAGGTCCTCCATTTGCCATGTCTGGAGGATAAATTCAGCAATATTGTCGTGTTTGGAGATCATATATTCAGGAGTGTAGGAGTGCAGGAGTTCAGGAGTGCAGGAGTTCAGACAAATGTACTTAAGAGGGCGAGGAGGCGAGGTCGTCGGAGTCGAAATCGGGGTCGTCGAAGTCGTCATCATCGAAATCAGAGAAGTCATCGAAATCGGAGTAATCGTCTGAGATGAAAGTCTCGATTTCCCGACGGTCCTTCTTGGTGGGACGCCCTGTGCCACGGTCCCGACCTGACTGCGCCGCCAACTTTGCCAATTCGAGCAGTTCCAACTGGTCGGGGGGAGTGACATCCTGCATGTATTCGGGAACGAGCCTTGCCGCCAGACGGTTGGGAGAGAGTTGGAGTACCTTGTAGGAGAACGTGACCGGTCCTTTGCGTACGGTGAAGACATCGCCTACACGGAAAGAGCGTGAGGGTTTCAGTTCGACTCCATTCATTTTGACCCTGCCATTCTTGCAGGCATCCGCCGCCATGGAGCGCGTCTTGTAAATGCGCATGGCGAAAAGGTATTTATCTACTCGTTCGTCTTGCATACAGTATCCGTTTCAATTGTCATTCGATTGTTCATGAGGCGGGAAATGTATTGTTGGGAATAAGCCTTGAGGAAGCGCACCATGTGGGCCTGCTCTTCCTCGGAGAGGTCGCCATTGGTACTAACAATTTTCTTTCCGTTGAACAGCAGCGAGCCGTTATTGGCAATGATTTGAAAATCAGGGTAGAGGAAAGATACGGCGTAATTATGTTTTTTGGGTTGTGTGAGCACGTCCTCGCCAAAAGCAAAATAGGGTTCTTCGGGTGCAGTGAGCGCCAGAACAGACGGCATGACATCGGTCTGTGAAACCACTTGGGTCGTGTCCACACGGGGGTGCAGTTTGCCCGGCATGTAGAAAGCGATTGGCACGCGGAAAAGTCCCTCGTTGGTGAGGTACTCTTCATGGTAGAGCTGACTGGTATGGTCCGCCGTAATGACGAAGAGTGTGTTGCTGAACCACGGTTGGCGTGCCGCTTCATCGAAGAAACGTCCCAAGGCATAGTCGGAGTATGCGATGCACTCACACAATGGGCTTTCGCCCTTGGGGAAGCGCCCTTCATACTGCTTGGGGACCTTGAAGGGGTGGTGACTGGAAGCGGTGAAGACGGCAGTACAGAAGGGTTCTTGGAACTCGTTCATTTTGTTGCAGTAATACTGGAGGAACTCTTCGTCCCAAATCGCCCATGTTCCGTCAAACGCACCACTTGGCGTGTTGGGGTCGGCGTTGAACTCGTCCATGCCATAATATCGCTGAAAATGAGCACTTCGCGCATACGCCTGGAAGCCCATGCTGCCATTGGGCGCTCCGTGGAAGAAGGCAGTGGTGTAGCCTTTCTTATTGAGAATGTCGGCAATGGAGGAGACTGCGTTGGTGGAGTACGGGGAAACGATATACGGCTCAATGAGCATGGGGATAGAAGAGAGCACCGATGGCATGGCATCGATGGACTTGCGTCCGGACGCATAAGAATACTTGAAGGTGACAGCGTCCGCCAAAATGGAATCGAGACAAGGAGTGAATCCCTTGTATGTGCCGCCCTCGAGGTCCGTGTTGTAGAAACCAATATGTTCTGTTGCGAAACTCTCCAGAATCAAGACGACGACATTGTACGGTTGATGGTGGTTGTTCGGAGAAGGTATAGAGGTCCCCTCACCAGGTAGCGATAAATGTGTTGGCCTATGTATAGGGGTGAAGATAGTTTCGAGTTGCTTTTCGGGGAAATACTTCGGGTCGGTGTACTGCTGGTTTTCCAACGACTTCATGATGGTGAAAGGCGTGTTGAGGACGAGTGTCGTTTCTGAAGGATGGTCCACATACTGCATGGCGTTGGAGATGGTAATGGGTCGGGTATATCGTCCGAAGCCGCCCCGGATACCTATGACTATAAAATAGGTGGCGACCAGAAGGAACGCCGTTTCTACTCCGTAGTAGACAGGCCGGTTAAGAGCGATGGGCATGGTGTGGCGGCGGTACCCAACGACCATAATGACCAACATGAATATGCCAAACAAGGTAACGAACCAATAATCGCCCATGCCCTGGAAGATAACAGACAAGATATTGTTGTCGTGGGCAAACTCCTTGAAGACCGCCATGGTAGTGCGCCTGTCAGAGAAAGGCAGGTAGGCAATATCCATGCAGTTGGCGATAATACCCACCCCATTGGGAACGAAGTAAAAGACCCGCTCCACAATGTCGTACGCCTTGCTGTTGCGGACATACTCGGGCAATGGCAGCAGCGCCAACAACAGATAAACGGAAGAAAGATAAAGAATTGCGGTGAGGTCGAAACGCATGCCGCCCAGCAACATCTCCATCAGGTGGTGTGTAGAAACACCGGCATACATTTGCGGGAAAATGAAATACAGGAACACACGCAAGCAGGTGTAGATGAACATCATCAGCACAATGTTGCAAAATGCGACTGTGAGCGGGTGTTTCCAGATACGGTAAAAGATGTGCATAGTTATTTGCCGTTGTATTGATTCATTGTACGGTCTATTCCTTGGAGGCAGAACGACTTGATAACATCAGAGATAAGAGCAAGTCGGTCAGGTAAGGCTTTTTCCTCCTCGGGTGTCCATTCGCCCAAGACAAAACTTACCTGCGCTCCGTGGGTATATTCGTTGCCAATGCCGAACCGAAGCCGGGCATAATTAGGCGTGCAGAGACACTGTTCGATATTCTTCAGTCCATTATGTCCTCCCGCCGAGCCCGCCTTACGCATACGTATGGTTCCGAAGGGCAGATTGAGGTCATCGACCAGGACGAAGAGGTTCTCCAATGGGATTTTCTCTGCATTGAGCCAATAACGCACCGCCATGCCACTGAGGTTCATGAAAGTAGAGGGTTTGAGCAGCACCATCTCGGCGTTTTTCACCCGACAATGTGCGACAAACCCATAGCGTCGGTCTTCCCAAGTGGCACCCACGCTTTGCGCCATGGCATCCACCATCCGGAAACCAATGTTGTGCCGAGTGTTGGCGTACTCGTCACCAATATTACCAAGACCAACAATCAGATACTTCATGTATAGTAGAATCGGATAATCGTTTTTTAGAAAAAAAGGACGAGAAGTTTCCCGTCCTTTCATGTTGCAAACTGCAGCAGGTTAGGCATCTTGCTGCTTGGAAGCACGTGTTGCTTTAACTTGAGCAACAACAAGATCCTTGACGTTGGCGATGCAGTAGTTGTCGAAATGTAGGTCAGCCACCTGAATACGCTTGCCCAGTCCCAACTCCGTTACGTCCACAACGACGCGGTCAGGGAGGTTGGTGTAGATGGCAGAAACCTTGAGTTTGCGCACCTCGAGCGACAGTTTACCACCGGCTTTGACACCCTCGGCGTGACCAACCAACTGAACGGGGACTTCCACCGTAACGGGTTTCTTGTCGTTCACCTCGAGGAAGTCGATGTGAAGGAGTTGCTCTTTAACCGGGTGGAACTGGAGTTCCTTGATGACAGCATTGTGTTTCTTACCAGCGATGGTAAGTTCAACCACCATAGTGTCAGGGGTGTAAATGAGTTTGCGAACGTCGGCCGCATTCACCGTGAAGGTGATGTTTTCGCCATTGCCATAAAGGTTGCATGGAACGAGGTCCTGCTTGCGCAGTTCTTTGGCTGCTTTTTTACCGAACTCATTGCGGAGTTCGCCTGAAAGTTCAAAAGTTTTCATTTGTCGTGTTACTTAATATTAAATATCCCATCACACAAAAAAAGGGTTGCCTCGCAAAAGTAAGGTTTCCCTAATTTCAGTTGTTGTCTAACCTGGAATCGAACCAAGATCTTCAGAACCAAAATCTGACGTAATAGCCTTTATACCATTAGACATCGCTTCGCGTTCGACGACCTCGCACATCGACTGAGCCTTTCCGCCTGCGGCTACAGGCTCAATAAGGGGTGTTTTTTACGAAAGCGGGTGCAAAGGTACTGCTTTTTTTTGATATGACCAAATATTTTGGCAAAAAAATGCATTTTTCAGGCTATTTTTTTCTTTTCGACGCGTTTTACGACACAAATTCCTGCTTCGTAAAGTACATAAACGGGCAGTGTAACCAACGAGAGGGTGAAAATATCCCCAGTAGGTGTGATGACCGCAGCGAGCACCATGATGACAACAAAGGCATGCTTGCGATACTTGGTCATGGGGGCAGCAGTGAGCAAGCCGAGTCGTGCCAAGAGCCAACAGAGAACAGGCAGTTCAAAGAGTACGCCCATCAGAAGACAGAGGACAAGCAAGGTGGAGATGTAAGAGTCTAACGAAATGAGGTTTTCCACCGCGTCTGCGACTTGGTAAGTGCCGAGGAAACGGAAAGTGAAGGGAAAGATAAGAAGGTAGGCGACCGCCATTCCCAAGAGGAACATGAGATACCCGGCAATAACTGCAGGCAGGGATGCCTCGCGTTCGTTTGGATAGAGTGCTGGCGAGACAAAACGGACCGCCTCGTAAAGAATGTATGGCGAGACACAAAGGGCACCCACAGCAAGTGCCACGCGCATGTGGATGATAAACTGTTGCGCCAAGCCTGTGTTGATAATCACAATGGGTGTGAAAGTGTAGTCGGGCGAAAGCCGGCGGAGCAGTCGATAAGTCAAGAAATCAGGCTGTTGCGGCCCCAACACCAACGCAAACAATTGGTCCTTAAGCAGAAAAGCCCCCACGGCACATACCGCCACGGCAATAAGGCAACGGATAATTCCGCCGCGAAGGACATCCAAGTGTTCCCAGAAAGTGAGGTCTTTGGTTTCCGCCATTGGGGTATTTTAGTCCTGCTTGGTGGGTTTCTCGTCCTTTGGATCCGATTTGACGGCGTCCTCTACTTCTTTTTGAGCGTTTTTGAACTCCTTGACGCCTTTGCCCAACCCTCGCATGAGTTCAGGAATCTTGGCCCCTCCGAAAAGGAGCAGAATAACGGCAACAATGGCGATAATCTCCCACGTGCCGAGCATTAGAAAAATAGTGGCTTGCATATTCGGTGATGTTATGGTTATATCAGTGCGGCTTGACCGCTTCAAGTATCTTATAGCACGTTGTTTCTAAGTGACTCGACGAACTTGTCAATGCGCTGCATTTCGGCGGGGATGTCGATGTGCTGCGGACAATGCACCATACACTGTCCACACCCAATGCAGTGGTCGGCTTGTCGTTCGCGTGCCACGGCGCGGCTGTAACTATCCAAGTACTGTTTGCGCAGACGACGATAGTCTTTCGACTCCGGATTGTCGTTTATACGTCCTTCGTTGAGGCTGTCGTTGTAGTGCCGGAAAGTGCCAGGGATATCCAGTCCGTAAGGACAGGGCATGCAGTATTGGCAGTTGGTGCAGGGCACAATGGGGAAAGTGATATACTCGTGTGCAATTGCCTCGAGTTCGTCCAGTTCGTCCGCCGTGAGGGGCTTGAACGGGGCAAAAGAGCGGAGGTTGTCCTGCAGATGCTCCATGTAAGTCATGCCGCTGAGGATAGTGAGTACACGGGGGTAAGTGCCGCTGAAACGGAATGCCCACGAGGCAATGGAACGTTGCGGCTCGCGGGTCTTGAGGCGGCGTGTGGGTCCCTCGGGCAGGGATGCCAGTCGTCCGCCAAGTATAGGCTCCATGATGACGGCGGGAATACCGCGCTTGTCGAGTTCATTGTATAGATATTCGGCGTTGGTGTTGCGCGGATTGACCTGCTTGGCATAGTGCCAATCGACGTAGTTCATTTGTATCTGTACGAAGTCCCAATGGTACTTGTCGTGCAGAGAAAGGAGGTAGTCGAAGCACTGAATATCACCATGATAGGAGAAACCGAGATTGCGTATATGTCCGGCAGCCCTCTCCTCCACGAGGTAGTCGAGAACACCATTATCCAAATACCGTCCGCGGAGATTCTCCATGCCGCCCATGCCAATGCCGTGCAGCAAGTAGAAGTCGAGATAATCGGTATGGAAGCATTCGGTAGTACAGATATCACTGGAACACTTGGCTTGGGTTCCGTCAAGTTCGAGAAGGACGTTATCGAAGAGGTATATATCGGTAAGAACGTCCGGTGGGTTGG
>CAMOMF010000114.1 GCA_946619625.1 uncultured Bacteroidales bacterium | reverse complement strand
GGCTTCGCCGTAACATACATCATCGGTATCGTTTCTTCGTTCCTGACCGCCGTCTTCCTGGCACGTCTGTTCCTGGAGCGTTACGTCAACAGCAAGAACGCCAAGGAGTTGTCCTTCACCACCAAAATCACCGAGAACTGGTTCCAGGGCACTTCTTTCAACTTCATCGGTGCACGCAAAGTGGCATATATCTGCTCGGGTATCGTACTGCTGGCAGGTATCATCGGTCTGTTCACTCCGGGTCTGAACCGCGGTATTGACTTCACCGGTGGACGCAACTATGTTGTCCGTTACGACCAAACCGTTTCCACCGAGGCGATTCGTGCCGCCATGAACGAGGGTCTGCAAGCCCAGTTCCCCGACGAGGCGTTCGGCCTGAATGTGATCACCATCGGTAGCGACAACCAGGTACGTATTTCTACCAACGTAGGTATCCACGACACCGAGAACGACCTGGATCCGGTTATTGAGAACATCATCTTTGAGAGCACCAAGCAGTTCCTCGTCCATGAGGTTTCTGCCGACGAGTTCCTCTCTACACAACTCAACGACGAGGTGGGCATCATGTCCTCGCAGAAAGTGGGGCCGTCCATTGCTGACGATATCAAGCAGGCTGCTGTTTGGGCGATTCTGTTCGCGCTCATCATCATTGCGCTGTATATCTTCCTGCGTTTCCGCAACTTCAGTTTCTCGGTCGGTGCATTGGTTTCTCTGGCACACGACACCCTTATCATCATGGGTATCTACGCGCTGTGCTGGAAGTTCATGCCCTTCTCCATGGAGGTGGACCAGAGTTTCATTGCTGCTATCCTGACCGTCATCGGTTACTCTATCAACGATACCGTGGTCATCTTCGACCGTATCCGTGAGTACCGTGGTCTGTATCCCAAACGTGACCGTGCAGAGAACATCAACCTGGCATTGAACGCCACTCTGTCCCGTACGTTCTCGACCTCCATGTCCACGTTCGTGGTACTATTCGCAATCTTCTGCTTCGGTGGCGGCAGCATTCGCGGATTTGTCTTCGCGTTGTTGCTGGGTGTAATTATCGGTACGTACTCTTCGCTGTTCATCGCTTCGCCGATTGCCTACGAGGTACAGAATGCCGTTGCTAAGCGCAAAGCAGAGAAAGCGTAAAATAATCCCTCGCGTGTGTGCGTATGCGCGTCATGCGTGCACACACTATAAATAAGGGGTAGCCCGCGGGGGTTACTCCTTATTTGTTATACCGAAAGCGGAAATCTCTAATCCGCTTCGGAGGAAAGTCTTTCGCGTGGAAGTTATTTCAGCGCTATCTTGTTTACGCGGCGCTCGTGCCTGCCACCGGCTTCGAAGTTGGTGGTGAAGAACGTGTGCACAATCTCCAATGCTTTCTTCGAGCGGATGAAACTGGCGGGCAGACCCAGTACGTTGGCGTTGTTGTGCTGGCGTGCCAGTTCCGCTATTTCGTTCTCCCAGCAGAGGGCGGCACGGATTCCCTGGTGCTTGTTGGCGGTCATGGTGATACCATTGCCCGTGGAGCAGATAACAATGCCATAGTCCTGCTCTCCTTTCTCAACTGCCTCTGCGAGAGGGTGGGCGAAGTCGGGGTAGTCACAACTTTCTTTCGAGTAGCAGCCAAAGTCTTTTACTACTGCGCCGGCATCTTCCAAAAAGAGGATTACTTGCTGCTTGAGGTCATAGCCAGCATGGTCGCTGGCGATGGCGATTTTCATGTCACTGATGTTTTTCATATTATATTGTTTTTGTCATTTTGTCGATATTCCGTTATTTGGCGAGGCGGCGGAGCAGTTTGCTTTTTTGGCGGCGCGAGGTGGCTTGCCAGTCTTGTGCGGTCATCTGCGCAAAAAGCGGGTTGGCGCTCAGCTCCGGATGTCTGTCGGGCGTAAGGTCGCTGTTGTAGGGACAGACGCGCTGGCAGTTGTCACAGCCGTAAAGCCCCATGTATGGCTTGTCTTTGTGCTCGTCGGGCAAGGGCTCTTTGCGTTCGATGGTGAGGTACGACACACAGCGTCTGGCGTCCATGCCGTCTTCGCGTATCGCCTTGGTGGGGCAGGCACGCAGGCAGAGGTTGCAGTCTGCGCAGCGGTTCGCGGCTGCCGGCGTCGGTTCGTCGGGCACGAGTGCCTCGTTCAGGAACAGAATACCCAGGTGCACGTAACTGCCCAACGTGGGATGGATAAACTGGCGGTTCTTACCAATCCAACCTAAACCGCATTCTCTCGCCCAGGCGCGCTCCAACACCGGTGCAGAGTCGCAGAACAGGTGTTGGTAGTCGTTGTTCACCACGGCGGGTCCGTACTCGGCGATGAGAGAGTGCTCCAAACGCAGCAGTTTCTGTTTGACCACCTCGTGGTAGTCTCGCTCGGACAGTCCGCTCAGGGCGATGTAAGGTGCACCTTGCGGCTGCGGGTTGTGCTTGTAGTACGACAGAACCGCGCAAACCACGGTCTTTGTGCCCGGCACGAGTGCCTCCGGATTGACTCGTTTTTCAAAGTTCTCCGCCATGTACTGCATCGACCCCTCGCAACCCTTCCGAAGCCATGCTTCCAGCCTTTGTGCGTCCTCGTCCAGACGGTGGGCATGGGTGGCACCGGCATCGTCAAAACCTGCTTCCAGCGCGAAGTCCCGTATGCACGAGGGGACGATCATAGTGCCTTGTCAATGGCTTTACGGAGTTCCTCAAAGTCGGTGAAGCGTCCGATCACCTCTCCCTTGCGGTTGATGAGGAACAGGGTGGGCAGTGCCGTGACGTTGTAGGTGGCAAACGCCATGTCGTTCACGCCGTTCTCGGTGCGGACAGTCGTCCATGGCAGGGCGCGCACCTGTTCTTCCCAAATCAGCCGGCTCGGGTCGGGGTACACTTCGTATATCTCTACGCCGCGTGAATGGTAGGCGTTGTATATCTCTTTCATCTCGAAAATGTAGCCTGTGTACCGCTCCATGAGGGCGGTGGTGAAGTCAAGAACAATGAGTTTGCCCTTGTATCCGGACAGCGCCTGTTCCGTGCCGTTTTCGTCGGGTAGGGCGATATCGAGGAAACTGTTCTCAGACTCCTCAATAAACGCCTGCATGGTGGCGGCATTGAGTGCGCGGCGCTCGCCATTGATGACATCCAGCACTTGGTTGTAGAGTACTTCGGAGCGCTTGTACCGCGGCATCCACGTGTTGAAAGCGGTCGCCACTGCCGAGTAACAGACGCGGTCCGCCTTGTCGTAGATGTCGAAGACGGGCATCCCGCCTTTCTGCTGGAACAGAGCGTAGTACGCGACCATGCTGTTGGGTGCTTGCAGGATAAGGTCCCTGGCGTAGGCTTTGTGTTCGTCCAGAGGTTTCTCGCGCAGGGAGCGGCGGAGTTCCTGTATCTGTTGCGACTTGGGCGAGCCGGCGATGGCTGTTTCGGCGAAGGTGTTGTCTTTCGCGCTCACGGTGACTGTCTCCAGAGAGTCAATGGCAAGGACAAGAAACTTGTTGCCGATGCGCAGACGGTAGAGGTCGGGGTACTCGGGGCGGGCGCAATGGAACTTGAACGTTCCGTGCTTGGACAGCACAGCAGAGTCAACAGGCACTGCCTTCGTGAGGGTGAGTTGCTCCAGGTAGAGTGTTTGTCCCTCGCTGTTGTCAATAGTTCCGAAGACGGTGAACTTGTCGTGCCCGCAACTGCTCAGCAGTAGCAGCACGAGTATGGTGAAAAAGGTATGTTTTGTTACGTTCATAAATAATATCTAATAGAATGAATGTGCAAAGATACTGCTTTTTTTTGATATATGCAAGGAAAAAGCGAAAAAAGTGAATTTTTTGCCTCAAGTCCGCCACTCCTTGCCGGCTTTTATTGCCAGTCCCCGCCTTGTTACACCACGCGCAGTTCGATGCCCGCCTGCTTTAGTTTGGAGCGGACGCCGTCGGGAATGGCATGGTCGGTAATGATGCAGTCAATCTCGCGCGCCTCGGCTATGTGGACATAGCTGCGCTTGTCGAACTTGGATGAGTCGAAGACGGCAATAACTTTGTCCGCCTGTTGAATCATGATTTGGTTGAGCAGCGCTTCTTCCATGCTGGGGGTGGACACTCCGTCTTCGAGGGAGAAAGAGTCCACACCGAGGAACAGCTTGTATGCACTGAAGTTTCTTAGTACGGACATGGCGAGCGGACCGACGGTACTATGACTGTTGACGCGGAGGTTTCCGCCGAGCAGAATGACTTCGAAACGCTTGTACATCATCAGTTCCGTGGCGATGTTCATGGCATTGGTGATGATTTTCAGATGCTGAAAACGTTCAAGGTGCCGTGCCACCTCAAGGGTGGTAGTGCCGGAGTCAAGCATAATAAAGTCGCCGTCCTTGATGAGTTTCGCCGCCTCCGCACCAATGCGTTCTTTTTCGCGGAAATTGAACATCCCCTTTTTGGCAATGGTAATATCTTCGTTTTGGTTCTCAACAGGTTTGCGCATGGCGCCGCCACGTGTTCTGACGAGCAGGTTGCGGTTTTGCAGGATGGTCAGGTCCTTTCGGATAGTCACTTCCGAAATGCCTGTTTCCTTGCTGAGTTCGGTTACGAGCACTTCTTCTTTTTGCTCTAACTGGCGCATGATGAGCGCTCTGCGTTCTTTGGCGGAAGAGGGATTCATATGTTCATAATTTAAAAGTGCCTGATTTATTAACTAACGGGCTTAACTAAAAACGTGCACCGTGCTAATTCTTAGAAGTGCCCTAAATTGATATTTCGTGCAAAGATACTGCTTTTTTTTGAAATATGCAAGCATTTGGGGCAAAAAAGTTTCGTTTCTCTGTTTTCGAAATGTTACGAAAGTAGTCGTGCAATCTTTTTTGTTTTTATAAGAAACTGAAAACGTGGTGATTGTGTTGAAACGTTTCGAAAATATG
The DNA here is from genome assembly GCA_946619625.1 of uncultured Bacteroidales bacterium. Classification (GTDB taxonomy): domain Bacteria; phylum Bacteroidota; class Bacteroidia; order Bacteroidales; family Paludibacteraceae; genus Colicola. Next base: position 2,924 of record CAMOMF010000114.1, on the reverse strand, counting down.
TTATAGAGCATATTTCATTATTTGTTTTTACCTTAAAAATGTAGTAACTTTGCAGCCGAAAATGAAAAAGTGTATGAAAAACTCAGTCACATTTACGGTTTTGTTCGCTGCGGTTCTGTTCGCTGCGTGTACAACCAAACAGGCTACCGGCGAGGCGGCTGTCTCTCCTGTTGACACTATTCTGCTCAACAATTTCCGCCCGCAAGTGGTGAATAACATTCCCCAAACCCGGGTGGAACGGGCGAAGTTCCCAATCATCGACATGCACTCGCATGATTATGCCGAAACCGCTGAACAGATAGAGGAATGGGTGCGTGTGATGGACGCTGTGGGTGTACAACATACAGCGGTCATGCATTGCGCTTGGATCGGCCGTCCGTTTGAAGAGGTAATAGAAGCATATGCCCCATATAAAAAACGTTTTCGCTTTTGGTGTTGTTTTGATTATTCAGATATCGACACGCCCGAAGGTGTTGCCCGCTCGTTGGAAACATTGGAGCGGTATCATGCTTTGGGCGCTGTTGGTATCGGCGAGTTGGGCGACAAGGGCGAGGGGGACCTGTATGCGCGCCCTGTAGAGGGAGTGGGAATCCATATAGACGACCCGCGCGTAAAGCCGTTGTTGGAGAAATGTGCCGAACTGCGTATGCCGGTAAGCATCCATATTGGCGAACCCATCTGGATGTATCTGCCTATGGACGAGACCAATGACGGTCTGCCCAACGGTGTCGCCTGGCATGTGGATACAACCAATTGCATGGGGTATGAAGGTTTGGTGAACACGTTTGAGAACGCCGTACGGGACAACCCGAAAACGCTGTTCATCGCCTGCCATTACCTCAACATGAACCACGACCTGCCGCGCTTGGGTGCCATGCTGGACAAGTACCCCAACATGTACGTGGATATTGCAGCCCGTGTGGCAGAGTCTGCCCATACGCCGCGCGCTACACGCGAGTTCCTTATTAAATATCAGGACCGCGTGCTGTTCGGAACCGATAACGGCATGGACGCAGAGATGTACCATAATATCTTCCGTGTGCTGGAAACCAATGACGAGCACTTCTATATCCCTGAGTACAACTACCACTGGGCGTTGTCAGGGTTTGACCTGCCGGACGAAGTGCTGAAGAAAATATATCATGACAATGCAGAGCGTATTCTGAATGAATACAAGTAAGGACACCTGATAAATCAATCTGTTACAATGAAAACGCGTTTGTCCATAGTAGTGGCGCTGTTCTTAATCTGCCTGTTGGACGGCTGTTCCTCCGGCATGCAGACGGAGCGCTTGGTATGTGCCGAGGCGCAAATGAGTTCGTTCCCATATAACAAGGGTGGTTTCCATGTAGAGAAATATCAGAAAATCACGCCAGTGGGGGGGGTACTTGGTTTAGAAGTTGTTGAGACATACTTCGTAAACCAAGGAAAACCTGTCACCGTACAGGCCTACGAACTATGCCGTACTACGGTTGAAGCCAAGGACACCGTAGTATGGTCGCTGCAACCCTCATCCAGCATGCATAGGATGGATTGGGTACTGCCGGTGAAGGAAGGGTTCAGCAAACAGAACTATCTTGGTATGAACAACTGCGACTACGGTGGCGGCATACCCGTGGTGGACCTCTGGCAACGCGACGGTGGCGTGGCAATAGGTTTGTTCGAACCCGTCCTGCGCATGATATCCATGCCGGTGGAGTGGAAACGGTACGGTAAGGAGGTGACCATGTGTCTTCGCTATGATCTGCCGCAAGCGGTCGAGTTGGCGAAAGGGGACACGCTGCGCTGCTTCAAGGCGTTCCGCTACACCCACAAGGGCGACTACTACGAAGCGCTGCGCACGTTCTCCGATTATATGCAGAAAAACGAGGGCGTACAGATGAAACCGTCCGAGCCCGAAGCGTTCGAGCCGGTATGGTGCGCATGGGGTTACCATCGGATGTTTACTATTGACGAAGTAATCGGAACACTGGACAAGGTGGCGGAATTGGGTTTCCGCTGGGTCGATGTGGACGATGGTTATCAGATTGCCGAGGGCGACTGGCAGACCAACGAGCGGTTCCCCGGAGGAGACAAGGACATGCGCCGTATGACGGACGAGATTCATAAGCGCGGCATGAAAGCCAAACTATGGTGGGCACCGCTTGCCGCCGATCCGGGTACGCAACTGCTCAAAGACCATCCCGAGGTGTTGCTTCGCACCGAAGAGTGGGCGCCCGAGTTCATTACCTGGTGGGACAGTTGGTACTTGTCGCCGGTCAACCCCGCAACCGATGCCTACACGCGCGATTTGTTGAAGATGTTCCTCGATACTTGGAACTTCGATGGACTGAAAATCGACGGTCAGCACCTCAACTGTTGTCTGCCCGACTACAACGAAGCCTCACAACTCGCCAATCCCATGGACGCACCCGAGCAGATGCCGTCCTACTTCGAGAAAGTGTATGCCGAGGCGCATGCCTATAAACCCAATGCCGTCATACAGATCTGTCCCTGCGGCTGTGCCGTCAATTATTTCCTTATCCCTACGTTCAACCAGGCGGTGGCATCCGACCCGATGTCATCCTGCCAAGTGCGTATGAAACGCAAAGCATATGCTGCAATGGCGCCGCAACTTGCCTACTATGGTGACCATGTGGAACTGACCGACGGGGGTGACGATTTCGCGTCGCAGATTGGCACGGGCGCCGTCATCGGTACAAAGTTCACCTACCCCAAGGACAATCCGTATGTGTCCGAGGCGGAGCGCTGTTTGCTCACTCCTCACAAAGAAGCGCTTATCCGCAAATGGATGAAGATTTACAAGGAGAACAACCTGTCTCGCGGCGAGTACCTCCACCTCTACACGTGGGGATTTGACTACCCCGAGGCGCATGTTATTCGCCAGAACGATGCACTATACTATGCGTTTTATGTCAATCCTG
>CAMOMF010000113.1 GCA_946619625.1 uncultured Bacteroidales bacterium | reverse complement strand
TGAGTAATACCATTGTAATACCATTGTAATACCATTCTAATACCATTCTTGTACCATTCCCGTTCACCCTCCACATCAAAAAAACACCATTTTTTCACTTTTTTCAAAAAATACTTGCATATGTCAAAAAAAAGCAGTAACTTTGCACCCGATTTCGTCACTAATGGCTCTTTTACCAAATTCATCGAATTTCCTAAACGGTCCATTACGCGAAACACACCACATGAGTTGCAGGTGCGTAACGCGCAAAACCAACATCCGTGTTTTACGCTACACGCCTAACAGGGAATCGGGTGAGAATCCCGGACAGTCCCGCTGCTGTATGCTCCTTGCTACTTGACCACATGCCACTGACTAACGTTGGGAAGGCGGTCAATAAGGAGGCTGAATAACAATCCGTTTTCGCCTCAAGGAACAAGTCAGAAGACCTGCCTGCTTCTCCGTTCAATAAAACTCTCGAGGAATAGAGTGAGAACGACGGACAGGCCATATCTATGTTTTTTGTTTTCTGCCGGCTGACTGTCAGTTCGCGTGCTCTATTCCCGGAGAGTTCGGTGCTTACTTTTGGTGCAGACATGCGTAGGTCGCCTAACTATTTTTTTATTACTAAACAAATAAACATTAAGTAAAATGAAGAATTTCAAAGTATTAGTTATTGCACTTGCATGTGCAGGATTGTTTGCCGCTTGCAACAACAAAAAAGAATTGGTCAATGTTGCCACCTTCGAGAATATCTCCCTCGGTGCAGACACCATCAACTCCTACTCATCCACAGGAGTACAAAACTGGGTCAGCGGCGATTTCGGTTTCTCTACCGGTATCACCGTCTCCGAGTACGGCAACTACTACTACAACTACGTAGTCAGTGGACAGAAATCCAACGTCTTTAACGACTTTGCCGACCAGTACCACTCCGCTCCTGGTGGCGCCGCTGCAGGTAACAACTTCGTTGTGGCATATCAGGAATCAGAGAAATATCTCTCCAACGGTTCCAGCCTCAACATCTCTTACAAGAACGCGCTCGCATACATCCCGGGTACGTACGTAACCAACACCGCCTATGCCGCTTCGGTCATCAAGAACGGTAATGACTACGCACGCGCTTTCAAGGAAGGCGACTACTTCAAACTCACCTTCACGGGATACTTCCTTGGCGTTCCGACCGGATCGGTGGACTTCTACCTCGCCGACTTCCGTGACGGCAAATCACTCATCGTTACCAACTGGACCTACGTAGAGCTTGGTGACCTTGGCATCGTGGACGAAATTCGTTGCAAACTCGAATCTACCGACGTGGGTGAATACGGCATCAACACGCCCACCTATTTCTGCCTCGACAACTTCGGAGCAAAGAAATAATTCCCGGGTACGCCAGTCTCTGTGTCTGCAATATGTCCAATCGTAAATAGTCAAATTATCAATAAAAATGGCTGACAATACTGAAATCAAACGCCCCTCTGCCGAGAAACTCAAGGCGCTGCAACTCGCCATGGACAAAATCGACAAAACACATGGCAAGGGCACTATCATGAAACTCGGGGACGACCGCATCGAAAACGTCTCCGTCATCAGTTCCGGATCTATCGGACTGGACATCGCACTCGGCGTCGGCGGTTACCCGCGCGGACGGGTCATAGAGATATACGGTCCCGAGTCTTCCGGCAAAACCACTCTCGCCATCCATGCCATCGCTGAAGCGCAGAAGCAGGGCGGTATTGCCGCCATCATCGATGCAGAGCATGCCTTCGACCGCTTCTACGCCGAAAAACTCGGGGTCGATGTGGACAACCTCCTCATCTCACAACCCGACAGCGGTGAACAGGCACTCGAGATTGCAGACCAACTCATCTCCTCTGCCGCTATCGACATCATTGTCATCGACTCCGTGGCGGCACTCACTCCCAAAGCCGAGATCGAGGGCGACATGGGCGACAACAAAGTGGGACTGCAGGCGCGACTCATGTCACAGGCGCTGCGCAAGCTTACCGCCACCATCAACAAAACCAACACCTGCTGTATCTTCATCAACCAACTGCGCGAGAAGATTGGCGTCATGTTCGGCAACCCCGAGACAACCACCGGTGGTAATGCTCTCAAGTTCTACGCTTCCGTCCGTCTTGACATACGCCGCGTCACTACTATCAAGGACGGCGACAATGTCATTGGTAACAATGTGCGTGTCAAGGTGGTGAAGAACAAAGTCGCTCCTCCTTTCCGCAAGGCGGAGTTCGACATCATGTTCGGCTCAGGCATCTCCAAGGTAGGTGAGATTGTGGACCTCGGCGTAGAGAACGGCATCATCACCAAGTCCGGATCGTGGTTCTCGTACGGAGACACCAAACTCGCACAAGGACGTGAAGCCGTCAAGGCACTCATGCAGGACAACGTCGAGTTGGCAGAGGAAATCGAGCAGAAAATCTTCGAGAAAGTACGAGAGAACAAATGAAACGCATTCTCCTCACACTCAGCCCCGAACAGGCGGCAGACAAGCAACTGATAACGAAGGCAGTGGCACGCGAAGTGCACCTGCCTTCGCAGTCTCTGTACGGGTGGCACATAGTCAAGCGCTCCATAGATGCACGCCAGCGCCAACCCAAGGTGCTGCTCACTATTGACGCCTGCCTGAGTCAAGAGGAGACGCTCATTCCCCCCTACGACAAACCGGTCTATCAGGATGTCTCTGCTCCCGGCACGCCCGAAGTGAACATCATTGGCATGGGACCGGCGGGACTCTTCGCCGCGCTCACTCTCATCGAGCATGGTATCCGCCCCGTCATCTACGAGCGCGGAAAAGAGGTCAGTCTGCGCAAGATGGACATTGCACGCCTTAACCGCAACGAGGGGCTTTCTCCCGAAAGCAACTACTGCTTCGGCGAAGGCGGTGCAGGCACCTTCTCCGACGGCAAACTGTTCTCCCGCTCTTCCAAGCGCGGCAACATGCAGCGCGTCATGGAACTCTTCCATTACTTCGGTGCTGACGACACCGTTCTCTACGAAGCCCACGCACACATAGGCAGTGACCGGCTGCCCTCCATCATACGCCGCATGCGCGAGACCATTCTTCAGCACGGCGGACAGGTACATTTCGACACCTGCGTCACCGCTCTCGACCTCTCCCGCCCCACTATTCTCGCCATCGGACATTCGGCACACGACACCTACAGGCTCTTGGATAAAAGCGGCATACGCATGGAGCCCAAAGGACTGGCAATGGGCGTACGGGTCGAGCACCCGCAGACACTCATCGACCAAATCATGTATCACGGTTCGCCTTTGCGTGCGCAGGGGTTGCTGCCCGCTGCTTCATACAGTCTGGTCACGCAGGTACACAACCGCTTCGGACAGCGTGGAGTGTACAGTTTCTGCATGTGTCCCGGAGGGCACATAGTACCTGCCGCCACCGAAGCGCAGAGTATCATCGTCAATGGCATGTCTGCCTCCCACCGCAACTCGCCTTACGCCAATTCCGGCATAGTAGTGGAGTTGCACCCCGAAGACCTGCGCGAAGGCTGTTCTGCCATCGAGTGGCTCGCTTTTCAGGAACAATTGGAGCACTTGGCTTGGTTGCATGGCGCAGACGTTGCCGGCGCACCCCTCTCTGCCATTGCACCGGCGCAGAGGTTGGACGACTTTGTAGCGGGACGTGACTCACACGACCTCCCCAAGTGTTCGTACCTGCCCGGCTGCATACCCTCACGGCTCGACCAGTGGTTGCCACCCGTCATCGGCGATAGTCTCCGCCAAGGGTTCGCCGATTTCGGCAGGAAATATCCGGGGTTCCTCACGCACGACGCGGTCATCCTCGGCGTGGAGAGTCGCTCATCCTCGGCAATACGTATTCCGCGTAATCCCGAAACCATGGCGCATCCCGACAGTCCGAACCTGTACCCCGCAGGTGAAGGAGCCGGCTACGCCGGGGGAATCACCTCTTCCGCGCTGGACGGCATCCGCGTTGCACAAGCCCTCTCCACACGACTCCTGAACTCCTAAAAAGACATTTGTCTGAACTCCTGTAACTCCTGAACTCCTGTAACTCCTAAAATAATTTATAATATGGAATCTTCTCTCTACCTCCTCGCCTTCTCCTCTGCCTTTCAAGGTACGACGGAAGAAGCCATCCGAAACAACCACCGCGAACTGTTCAAAGCATTGGACGATGCCTTTCAGGTACACATTGTCCCCGAAGAACATTTCGCCGACCTGCACCTCCAACCCACCGACTTGGCACTGGTCTTCATTGCTTCCGGCGGCACAGAGGGCATGTTTGTCAAGCACTACGCCGCTCTGCCCAGACCCCTCACGCTCCTTACGGACGGTAAAGCCAACTCACTGGCGGCTTCATTGGAGATAAGTTGTTGGGTGCAACAACAGCACGACGAATGCCAGATCCTCCACGACGAGCCCGAACAGGTGGTCGAAGCCATTCAGGAACTCAAGTTGCGCAACTTGATGCAGGGACAGCGTATAGGCATCATGGGTACGCCCAGCGACTGGCTCGTATCCAGCAATGTGGACTACCAGACCGCTGCCCGCCGTTGGGGAGTGCAGTTCATCAATATCCCGCTCTCGCGCGTGGAAGCATGTTTCAATGAGGAAACGGCAGACGCTGCCGAGACCGAAGCGACGCAGTTCATCAGTGCCGCCAACGGCATGGTGGAACCCGACAAGGCAGAAGTGCTGAAAGCCGTGCGCCTGTATCATGCCATCAAGCGCGTAGCTTTAGAGGAACATCTGGACGCCGTCACCGTACGCTGTTTTGACCTCATCCCCACCTGCCACACCACAGGCTGTCTGGCACTGTCATTGCTCAACGATGAAGGCATAGTGGCAGGCTGCGAGGGCGACATCCCCGCCATCTTCACCATGCTGCTCGCCAAACGACTTACAGGACAAGACACGTTCATGGCGAACCCCGCACGCATACGCGAGAAAGAGGTGCTCTTTGCACACTGCACCATCGGACTCAAGCAGACGCGACAATACATCATACGCAGTCATTTCGAGAGCGGAACAGGTGTCGCCATTCAGGGACTCATGCGTGAGCACCGACCCGTCACGGTAGTAAAAATAGGTGGAAAAGATTTGAACCGCATCGCCTTCGCCCCCGCTATTCTGACGGAGAACCAGAACGACCCGAAGAAATGCCGCACGCAGATTCTTCTCCGCACACGCGGAACCGACCTCTCAAACTATCTGCTCAGTAGGTCTATCGGCAATCATCATGTTATATTAGAGGGAAACCACTCCGCGCTGTTCGCCAAACTATGCCGCGCCATGGGACTCCACAACGAGGTCACCTCGCCCGCTCAGTAGGTTCTGCCTGCCTGTCAATGCGAACAGGCTCTCACCTGCTCGCATTGACAGGCTCTCACTTACTCGGCTTGGCACTTCTCACTTACTCGGCTTGGCATTTCTGGTAGTGGCAAATCATTAGGGAGCCGTCCTCACGGCGCAGGTGCATACCGTTCCCTTCGCAGTAGCGCCACACTTTGCAGTCGTTGCAAGGTGCACTCTCCCGCATCCACGAGCGGTCACGGTAAGGCTTGAACCCGTTCTCCCACACCTCCCAGAAGTGGTCTTTGTATATGTTGCCTTGGTAGTACTTGCCGCGGATACTGGTGCAGGCGGAGATACTGCCGTCAATCAGGATAGACGCTATACTCAACCCCGCAGCGCATTGGTACAGGTGGTCACGCACCTCCAGTTCGTAGTCACCCAGGAACCCCTCACACGAGTAACTGACATGTCTGCCTGCCTTGCGTTCGGAAGCGATAAAATCCAGCACCTCCCTGAACTCCGCATCCGAAAGGAGCAGTTCGGGGTTGGATGCAGCACGCCCCATCGGGTCTATGCCGAACACACGCCAGTTGCGTACGCCCATCGACCACAGCATGTCCCGCAGTTCAGGCAGTTTGGTGCGGTTGTGTTGGTTAACGCATGTCACTACATCCCATATGAACGGAAGCATCGTGGGTGCTGTGCCTTTCTCCTTCGCCTCTTTGCTCTGAGCCGCGTACGCTGCCGACTCCGCCGCTGCCAAACGTATGGCACGACTGCTTCCCTCGAAAGCAAACCGGCTGCCGCGCATCCAGTTGTGGTCGGTCTCGTCGCCATCGCATGACACGGTCATAGACATCAGTCCCGCTTTCCTCAGCGAGCGGAAACGCTCTTCCGTCACTGCCACGCCGTTGGTGACCATGCCCCACGGAAAGCCCCGCTTGTGCAGCGCAGCACCCACGTCCTCTAAGTCCTTGCGCATAGTGGGCTCGCCGCCGGAAATGACAATCATCACTTCATGTGGGTTCACATGCGGCAACACCTCTTCGTCGATGACCTTGAGGAAATCCTCTTTGGGCATATCCGGCGTGGTCACAGAGGACAGACAGTCCGAACCGCAGTGCAGACACGCCACGTTGCAGCGCAAAGTGGACTCCCAAAACAACTGGCGCAACGGGTGCAACACTTTCAGGTTATTGCGCCTTATACGCTCCAATTCCAAACCTATACGAACTTTGGTCTTCATATTTATCTTTGCTCCTTGGTACTTCAGAACTTCATCGCCAAGCCCATGCCACCCTGTGCGGGCTGGATGCCGAACTCCATAGAGTACTGTTGTTGTACTATTCTGCGGCGGCACAAAGCGTTATACACCTCGTGCGAGTTGTTCCTGCGTACGCCGCCCACAATCAGGCACGGCACACTGGCTGCCCACAGCACTCCGCCGGTCAGGTTCAGCCATCTGCCTGCATTCACCATTCCGGCGGTGTTAACCGGAGAACCGAACCTGCCGATAAACCCGCCGGTGTAACATCCGAAAGCGAACATATGGCATGCAGCCCCTACGCCGAACAGCGCCCAGCCCGTCGCCCAAGTAGCCGTACCTTCACGGTAACTCTCCCAAGCGGCGGGACAGTTCAGTTTGATGTACGACAAATACTCCTCTTCTGACATCGCCAGGTCGCCCATATAGTACCTGCCACCGTCTTTTTCTATCAGATAAACGGTCTCTGCCGGTTTCTGTTTCGGCATTCGGATAGTCACTTGTGTAGGCGTCTCACGCAGTACCTCCACTCCTGAAGCGGCGGGTTGTTGCGTTGGCGCGGGGTTCGGTTGCTGCGACTGATGGTCTGCCGGTTGACCGGATCCATCGGGGGAGAATATCTGCACCTCTCCGTTCGAGTAAATGACAGTGTGGATATCTTTTATAGGCAGCACAAACACAGGCCCATCCT
>CAMOMF010000112.1 GCA_946619625.1 uncultured Bacteroidales bacterium | reverse complement strand
TCCCCTACACTTATTTCGACTTCTCGGTCCACAACCAGCGCCTGCAGTACGGATTGGCTGTGTACAGCAAATATCCGTTGCTCAACAAAACGACTATCCCCATCCGAGCCTCGGGCAATGGCGCCAACTACTGCGCCATTGTAGTCCGCGACGACACGTTCCGCCTCTTCAACAACCACCTCCAGAGCAACTCGCTCCAGTCCTCGGAGATTGACTCGCTGCTCGCCATCACCACCCGCACGACCTCCAAGCTCCTCTCGGCTTTCGCCGCCCGTACGGCGCAAGTGGAGGCCGTCAGGGCCGCTATCGACGCCTCGCCCTACCCCGTCATCGTCTGCGGCGATTTCAACGACGTACCGGCTTCGTACGCCTACCGCCGCCTCTCCAAAGGCCTCCAAGACGCCTTCCTCACCACCTCCTTCCTCCGCACCGGCCACACCTATGTCCGCAGTTCCGCCCTTCCGTGGTTCCATAACGCCACCTTCGGCCCCGGCATCCGCATCGACTACATCCTTACCGACCCGATGCTCCGCGCCACGGACTTCCGCATCGACCGCGTCGAGTATTCCGACCACTATCCCGTCATGGCCGCATTCACGTGGTAACATATTATATATTAACATTTAACACATAATTACGAACGTAAAACTTATCGTTATGAGGAAATACTGGGTGGACAATCTGCGTTGGGTGACAGTACTGTTGGTGCTGCTCTACCACGTCGTCTATTTCTACAACAACAAAGGCGTCTTCGGCGGCATTGGCGGTTTCGGGACCTATCCCGACTGCCCGCAGTACCAGGACGTGCTGATGTATGTGCTCTATCCGTGGTTCATGCCCCTGCTGTTCCTTTTGGCGGGCATGAGCGCGCGGTACGCGCTGGAACGGCACTCCGGCAAAGAGTGGTTCCATAGCCGCACGCGCAAACTGCTGGTGCCCTCCACCGTCGGCCTGCTCGTGTTCCAGTGGATGACCGGCTACTTCAACACGCAGGTGGCCGGAGCCGATGCGCTGGCCGCTGTGCCGCAGCCGATGAAATACTTCATGTGGGCATTCAGCGGCACCGGACCGCTCTGGTTCGTTCAGGACCTCTGGCTCTTCTGCCTCGTGCTGCTGCTCCTTCGCCGGATTGACAAGAACGACACCCTTTGGCCCAAATTTGACGGCCTCGGCATCGTGGGTATCATCCTGCTGGGAGTATTGTTCTGGGTGGGCGAACGTACCCTCGTCATGCAGCCGCGCCCTGAGACGGCCGACGGACTCTGGAACCTCTACAAACCGCTGTTCTACCTGATTCCGTTCCTCCTGGGTTACTATGTCTTCTCGCACGACGAAACCGTCACCACCCTCCGCAAGGCCTGGATTCCGCTCCTCGTCTGCGCGGCCATAGCCGGCACCGTGCTGACCGTCACTACTTTCGGGCAGAACAACACCACGCCCGACTACCTCGCGTCGCCGCTCAACTGCATTTACGGCTGGCTGATGTGCCTCGCCATGATGGCGTGGTTCGCCGCCTGCTTTGACCGGACCAACGCCTTCGCCGCCTACATGACCCGCAGCAGTTACGGCATCTACGTGGTGCATTACCTCTTCATCGCGAGCTTCGGCTACATGATGAAATGCTATACTACGCTGCCGCCCGTGGCGATGTACCTGATTTCGACGGTGGCCGTCTTCACGCTCTCGCCGCTATGCAACGAACTCCTCCGGCGAATCCCCTTCATCCGCTGGTGCGTACTGGGCGAAAAGATATAAACTACCACTTTTAATTAATTGCCCTCCACACTCGGAGGGCTTTTTTTGCCTCTACGGGGTGCAGTTGCGCTGCAGTTTAGCACGCTTCGCTCCTGTCTGCGACGCGATAAGGGCGCACCTTTCGGCGCGCCCTCTCAAACTTGTTCAGCGGGCAGAACAGGTACAAATCATTCGCGGCGAGATAGACAGGTCACCCCACCCGGTTATCGTCTGCGGTGATTTCAACGATGTACCCGCATCCTACACCTACCGACAACTCGCAAGGGGGCTGAAGGACGCTTTCCTCTCCTCTTCCCTGCTCCGCACGGGACACACCTTTGCAAAGCGGCATTTGGGTGTTCGAATCGACTATATTCTGCATAGTCCTATCTTCACAACCAACGATTTCCGAGTGGATCAAGTGAATTATTCCGACCACTATCCGGTCATGACTACCCTGTATTGGTGATTTTTTTCTGTAAAGAAAACCCTTCACAGACAACTTAAAGACAGGCTGTTGTCTCGGTGTTGTCTATAGAATCATATAGGGATAATTTAGGAATAATATAAGAATCACTTACGAATATCCTACGAATCACATAGGAATCACCTACGAATCACCTAGGCTTTGTAGCATGATAGAGCGTGTATATCTGCGTGTAAATCAGTAGAAAATTGGTCGGTGCGTTAATAGTGAAAATGGTATATTCTCAGTATTGAGATAGTAGCGTTGGAGAATGGCAGTCAGATTGTTTTTTTGGATGCCTTCGAACAGCATCGGTCAGCCTGTGTCTAAAATCTGCAAGACTTATCCATAAGTTCTTCTTCCCAATGAGGGCAAAAAAATACCCCAAAAAAATCCCTTTTTGGCGATAAATTGTCAGAAAATGGAGATTTTTTCGCATTTTGTTCATTTTTTTACGAAAATATTTGCACAAATGAACAATTTGTTGTAATTTTGCGCATTGAAAGAACAAACTGACACGTTATTGGCTTAATACTCTACAAAATGATGAGAAGCGACAGACTACGGGAGAAGAACGAACCGGAGATCGTTTACTCCCACTCTATTAAAGCAGGTAGGCGCATTTATTATGTTGACGTAAAGAAGGATCGTAACGAAGACTTATTTATTTGTATCACAGAAAGCAAGCGCATGGCATCAACCTCCGAATCGGAAGAGGCTCCTACCTTTGAGAAACATAAAGTATTCCTCTACAAGGAAGACTTCAGCCATTTCATGGCTACGCTGGAGGATTCCATCGCATTTGTAAAAAGGCAAATCGGAGACATTGAAGAACGTCAGACTTGGTCACCCGACCAAAACCCTGACGGTGCACATCTGCGCATGGAAGAAAAAATAGACGAAGACCCCGAAGAACAACCCAAACGCAAAGGGCTGTTCCGTTACTTCAAATAGAACAATAAACTCACTAATAGATTAGGTTTCAGGTTATAGAATAATTCTACTCGAATCACTACTTTATAGCGCGGTACAGCCCTCCCGGCAGGGAACGGACCATGCCGCGCATTTCCATTTCGAACAGCAGGGCGGAAGTCGCTGCATAAGGCATGTGCGTCTCGGCAACAAGCGTATTGACATGCACGCCGTCTTCGTACCCGCGCATGATGTCCAATAAATGCCGCTGTTCAGGCTCCAAATCGACGAATAATTGGTCCAGACTGGTTTGGTAGGCATTATCATCGGGCTGCTTGGGTTGCCACCTCATAGCGGCAATAAGGTCGTCAGCACACTCTATCAGCCGTGCCTGGTCGTACTTGATCAACCGGTTGCAGCCGGCAGAGTTGATGTCTGAAGGACGTCCGGGGAAGGCGAACAGGTCACGGTTGTAGGAAAAGGCGATGTCAGCCGTAATAAGGGAGCCACCCTTCACACGACTTTCCACCACTACCACCGCATCCGCCATGCCCGCAATAATACGGTTACGCGCCACAAAGTTCGGACCTACAGGCTCCGTCTCACTCATGTACTCTGTCAGTATTCCACCTTTCGCCAGCGAATCTATTGCCACTTGACGGTGCATGGCGGGGTAGATGCGATCCAATCCGTGACCGGGGATAATAATCGTGGGCAGCCCGCATTCCAGCGCTGCCCTGTGTGCCGTTACGTCTATCCCGTACGCCAAGCCGCTCACGATGGTTACATCCGGCACTTTCTGTGCCAAATCGGAAACCAACTCACGACACAACTGCTTCCCGCGGTCCGAGGGCGAACGTGTGCCCACCACACTCACAAACTTCCCCTCATTGGGCAGAATATTGCCTTTCCCGTAAAGCAATATCGGGCAATCGGGGCACTGCGCCAACCGACGGGGATAATCCTCGTCCTCAAAATAGTACGTGCTCAGGTGATGCTTTTCGATGAACTGCAACTCTTTTTCCGCCCTTGCCAAAGCCGTCTGTACCCCCTCCAACGAGTGGTCTTCTTCCAGCACCTTTTCTGCAGAACCATAATGGCGAATCAACTCTTTGGCACGACGTAAGCCCACTCCCTGCAGGAGCGGCAGTGCTATAATCGCCTTCAAGGCGGGTCTGTCAAGCATGCTTGTCATGGGGTATATAAGAAGGGGGGAACAACCGGTACAGCACATCTATTACTACAAAACCCAGTACTGTACCCGAGAAATCGGCATACCAGTCGAGCCACTCACCGGCACGGGGCGGGAAGCAATACGCTTGCAGCAGTTCTATCACCCCGCCGAAAACAATCGGGAACACCACCGCCCACAGCACCCTTCGGTGGAAAGACACTCCGGCACGCCACAAGTCGGACGTCAGGCACAAGGTCCACACAAAATATGCCAACAGGTGCGAAAACTTGTCGGGGTTACTCACGTCTAACCTTAGCGATGCCGCGTGGAACAAAGACAGATAGACGATACCGGCTCCCACTATCAGTGAGGGCCAGTACGCTATCATCATATTCCATACACGACGGCACATAGGCGCTGTCGTTACAATTTTTCGCCGAAACAAAGGTCACCGGCATCGCCCAACCCGGGCACAATATACTTATGCTCGTTCAGGATCGGGTCGATGGCACCCACCCACAACGTCGAATCTTCGGGCATCACTTGTTGCAAGTAATCCACGGCTTGCTGCGAGGCAATAACACTGGCAAAATGCACTGCCGAGGGGGTACCATTCCGCAACAAGGCTTTGTATGCCAACTCCATCGAACCGCCTGTCGCAAGCATCGGGTCCGGTAATATCAGTACTTTCCCCTCCAACGACGGAGACGCCATATATTCCACCACAATATCCACCTCGGTGTGTGTGTCGTCTGTATAACGTCTGTAGGCGGAAATAAACGCATTTTCCGCCCCGTCAAAGTAGTTGAACAAGCCATCGTGCATCGGCATACCGGCACGAAGAATCGTTCCTAACACCACTTTGTCTGTCTGCACATTCATCTCTATGGGAGCAAGCGGAGTCACCACGGATTGAGGTGCATAATGCAGGGTCCTGCTTATCTCATATGCCATTACCTCCCCTATTCGCTCTATATTCCGGCGGAAACGCATGCTGTCGCGCTGGATATCCACCGAGCGGAGTTCTTTCAGGAAAGTACTGACAATAGAGTTCGTTTCTGCGAAGTTGACTATTTTCATATCACTTATTTCTTGGCGGCTGCCTTTACTTGGTCTTTGATACTCTTAATCTGATTCTTCACCATGCCAATGTCATTCTTGGTCTGGGCAGCCAGATTTTCCAAACGGGTGGCCTTGTCGTTAATTTCAATCAGGTACTGGCTCAGCACTTCGTATGCCTTATCCAAACCTTTTTCGTCCTCATTGGCAATCTTCTGAAGCATCTCTGTTGCCTGCGCCTTGCGGTCGTTGCAGTCCTGCTCCAACTCTCTGAGGAACTGCAGTTGTTCCTGAACGGCAACACTCGATACATCCGGCATCTTCTGAATCATCTCGTACTGCTTCTTCACGTTCTTCAGTTCACCTTCGTAGTTCTTTACCTCGCCCTCGTAGAATTTCTTCGAGTTCTTTACCATGGACTGGCGGTTCTTCAGGAACTTCATCTGCGCATCGTACAACTTCTTCTCCGAACTCAGGTTCTTCTGAGCCGCAGCCACCTCTTTGCCCTGACGCTCCAGATCCGACTGAAGGGATGCCAGACTGGTCAAATACACGTCCAGATTATCACCATTGGCTTCACGCATTTGGTCCATATTGAACTGAATAGGTTGAATGGTTACAGGCGAAATGTGTTTGTACTCTGCTGCTTTCACACTCATCACCATGGCAGTTGCAAGAACTGCAGATAAAAGAATCTTTTTCATGTTTGTATTATTTAAAATGTTGATATAAAGTTTCATCATCAGGCGTTTTGGACGTTGCCAACTGCTCCATGATTCCGTCCATGTACGTCTTCGATACAGGGATGTTCGGCACGCCCTCGGCATCAAAATCAATCACCAAACCCTCGTTTGTACGCTTCAGCAACTTCACGCGACCGAAGTTCACCACATACGAGCGGTGAGTCCGCCTCAGACCTGCCTCCTTGAACTTGTCCTCCATCTCGCGCAAGGTGGACCGCAACATGTAGTGTTGCAACTTGCCCTGCGACGAGTAATGGATAATCACATAATTGTCCGCCGCCTCCATATAATACAGAGTCTCGGGACGAAGCGACAACTTCAACTCGTTTTTCTCGTCATAAAAATTCAGCCGCTCGGGCAAAGGACGGGGCAATTCCTCCTCTTCGCCGTAACGGCGCGACTCTATCTCCTCCAAACGGTCACGGTAGTGCAGCATTATCAATGACAGCACCACTATCGCATAGGGGATTAACAGAATAAAAAACGTGTATATCGCCGCATCACCCCATATCGACAGAAAACGGTCTGCACTCTCCGGCAGCATCACTATCGGGAACAAGGCATACACCAGCGACATTGCCACTATCTCACCCGCCACCCACAATGCATAACCAAAGTAAGAAAGTGGATGTTTTTTACAATAATAGCACATTCCCATTCGGGAAATGGCAATAATTGTCATCGCCACCAACACTACCAATGTACCCGACAAAAAGTATGCCAGATCATTCATCTCAGGAAACCATTGACGCGAATTGAAGGGTTGGTAGATACTGATGAAAAGCCAAGCGTACAAAGCCGTCCAAAGCACCAAACGGGTGAGGTTTTGGCGCGTCGTCAGGTACTGCGGTATGTAGCGTGTCTTCTCCATTTTTGACCTTCTTTTTCGAAATCGGGTGCAAAGATACAAAAAAAAATTCATTCCACCAAATTTTGATATATCAAAAATTTTTTGTAACTTTGCACCCGATTTCGTGCCAAGGCGCATTTTTGCTGACAAAACGGACGAAAAAAGGGGAATGAAAGAAAATACATTTATACACAAAATTAGTAAAGAAACGGTAAATAATCTGCCACTTGCTGCATTCGAGGGGGACACTTTTGTCATCAACCTGCCCGAACAGGTGGCGGGCGCTATGAACTATCTCAACCAACAAAAAGTAGTCGGAGTGGACACCGAAACGAAGCCCTCTTTCCAAAAGGGGCAACACTTTCCCGTCGCACTCGTGCAAATTGCCACCGAAGAGAGGTGCTACCTGTTCCAACTCAACCGACTCGGCATGCCGCAAGAGTTGGCGGACTTTTTTGCCAACCCGGACATTCTGAAAATAGGACTTGCTTTCAAGGACGACCTCGCCGGACTACGACACCGCCGAAACTTCACACCACAAAACTGCGTGGATATTCAGCGGTTGGTCGGACTATACGGCATTCTCGACCTGGGACTGCAGAAAATCTTCGCCATCTGCTTTGGCAAGAAAATCAGCAAGAGCCAACAACTCACCAACTGGGAGAACATCGAACTGACACCTGACCAGGCTCGTTACGCCTCCACCGATGCATGGGCGACCCTGCTTATCTACAATGAACTCCAGCAGACCAAACCCCTCCCTAAGAAACTGGCGGAGCAACTTCACGATGATATGTTGCACGAACAGCAAGCGCACCAACAGGCAGTCCTCGCCGCCCGCTCTGCCAATAAAAAAAATGAATAAATAGTAAATGAATAAATGGTAAATAGTATGACAACCGTTATTCTGCATAAACACAAAGAAGAGTCTCTCCTCCGATTTCACCCTTGGGTATTCTCCGGAGCCGTCAAGAAAGTGATCCTCGACCACAACCACCCGGGCGATGCTCCCGAAGAGGGCGAACTGGTCGCCGTACAAAGTGCCGACGGACAGGCACTGGGCGTCGGGCATTGGCAGGTGGGTTCTATCGCCGTACGCATCCTCAGTTTTTTCACCGACAAACTACCCGATGATTTTTGGAAAACATCTATACGTTTTTCGAACGACCTTCGAAGGAAGTGCGGACTCTCTCGTAACGATAACAACACCTACAGACTGGTTCACGGCGAAGGCGACTTTCTACCCGGACTGGTCATCGACATCTACGACGACACCGCCGTCATACAAGCCCATAGCGTCGGCATGCACAAAAACCGTATGGCTATTGCCCAAGCGGTCTGCGAGGTCGTTCCTGAAGTAAAAAACGTGTACTACAAATCCGAAGGAACACTGCCCTACAAGGCACCCATTCCTGCAGAAGAAAAGAAAGACGGTTATCTCATCGGAGGAGTCACTTCATGTCTCGCCATGGAGAACGGACTGACTTTTGGTATCGATTGGTTACGCGGGCAAAAAACAGGTTTCTTCGTGGACCAGCGCGAGAACCGTGCGCTGCTGGAGCACTACGCCAAGGGCAGAAAGGTGCTCAATATGTTCTGTTACACCGGCGGATTCTCCGTATATGCACTGCGCGGCGGAGCCGAACTTGTACATTCGGTGGATAGTTCCGCCAAGGCAATCGAACTTGTCAACCAAAACGTCCACCGCAATTTCCCCAACTGCACCAACCACGAAGCGTTTGTGGACGATGCCTTTCATTTCCTCGACACTGCGCCAAGGGATGAACAAACCGGCAACAGATACAGTCAGTACGACCTGATTATCCTCGACCCGCCCGCCTTTGCTAAGCACCGAGACGCCATACGAAATGCCCTTCAGGGATACAAACGTCTTAATGCCAAGGCGTTCGAACAGATTCGTCCGGGCGGCATCCTGTTCACCTTCAGTTGCTCGCAGGCGATTGACAAAGATATGTTCCGTCTGGCTGTCTTCTCCGCTGCTGCGATGTCTAAACGCAAAGTGCGTATCATCCGCCAACTCCATCAGCCTGAAGACCATCCCGTCTCTATCTACCACCCCGAAGGCGAGTACCTCAAGGGACTGGTTTTATGGGTGGAATAAATCGTCAATCGTCCAATTGTCAATTTATTGGGGCTTCCACCGAAGGCTCTTCCGTCTCAATCGAGTCCGGAGCAGGGTCTCCTTGCAGTTCTTCCACGTACGGCACACCTCCTGTCGGCACAATCATTTCACACGAAGTGAGGGCGACACTGCCCGCAAGACCCGCCGCAATGCCTATCACCGAAACCGCCTTACCCAAACGGCTGCGTTCCGCCAGTTTGGTCTCTAAATAGCGTACTTCCTGCTCGCAGCGAGGGCAAGTACCCATGCATTCACCCTTGTGGGTACACTCTTCTTGACACAATTCTATGCCGTTCTGCTCGGCAATGTCACGCCGGATGGCTTTCAGGTGACGGCACACCTCTTTCCCGCTACTCATAATCCGAATGGTTTTAGGGCATTAAGCCCTCTTGTCTATTGTTCTTTATTCTCTTACTTTGTATTCCAACATGTCAAACCTGCTGAACCCGAGGTTACGCAATCGTCCCACGCTCTCCTGTCGGTCCGCCTCGGTATTATAGTCTTTTATCAGAGGCACTTTCACAACTGTTTCTTCTGCTTTTCCGCATACCGACAACAACTGTAAGTGCCGCACTACCCTGCCGTTCTCCGCGCCTGTATAGGCTCGATAGATGTCGGGATTCATGTCTTTCACATCCACTATCCAATAGTCCACCACGTCTAACAGACTCTCCACGTTCTCACTCGGTACATTCAGACTGGTTTCTACATTCAGTTTCCACTCCTTGCCGCACAATGTTCTAAACTGCTGGATAAACTCCGCCTGGAGCAAAGGCTCGCCTCCCCCGAAGGTTATCCCGCCTCCTGTGGCAAGGAAATACAAGTTGTCTTTCTTTACCCGCTCGTACAACTGCTCGGGACTATATTCGCGCCATTTCTTCGGGTCGAAGCAGTGTGCACGGTTGATGCAGTAGCGGCAGTTCAGCGGACACCCGCCAAAGCACACCAGCGTCACCACCCCTTTGCCGTCTATGTTGATACGGTGCGGACTTACAGCAAACACCGGTGCTTTACACCCTTTCTCCAAAGTATCACTCTGCTCCACGTGCCTCGCCCTTTGTTCGTCTTCTTTCATGACTAATCAGTCCTTGTTCTTTGCTCCTTGCTCCCCCTACGTGCGTTCATTCATAATTCATAATTCATAATTCATAATTCATAATTCAAAACTCCAACTCCTCCCCCGTAGCGGGCACAATAAACCGCTGGTTCTTCGACCCTCTGAAACGCAGTGCTTTGCCTACCGGTTTCAGCGCCTCCACAAACGGACCGTCCACCAACACGTCGATATACTCCAACAGCTCTTTGTAGGGCGACTTGTCGCGTATCTGCTCGAACCGGAAACCTGTGTAGCACCAAATGGTGTGCCCCTCCGCCTTGATCTGCCGCGCCAAGGGCAGCAGCGCCTCCGCCTGATACATCGGGTCGCCACCGCTGAAAGTCACGTCAAAACGGTTATACCGTATCACGCCCATCAGTTTCTCCACCGTCCAATCCGACCCGGCGTCAAACGACCAGCTCTCAGGGTTGTGACACCCCGGACAGGCATGTTCACACCCCGCGAAATAGATACTAGTGCGGAGGCCCGGGCCGTCCACACTAGTTCCCTCTGCAATGTTAATGACACGTAGCGGCATCAACTAATTTACAAATTTACAAATTGTCACTTATGTACCACCCTGTCATGCAGTTCCGCCAGTTTGCCGCTGTTCCAACGGTCTGTCGTGCCTACCAGATAGCCGGTGATTCGCTGCAAAGTGTCGATATTATGACCATGGCAAACAGGGCACTCGGTCAGACCTTCGGTGGCGTCCTCATATCCGCAGTCCATGCAGCGGTTGCGATTGTGGTTCACCGAACCGTACCCGATATTGTACTCGTCCATCAGGTCCACGATGTCCATGATAGCCTGCGGGTTCTGCGTGGCATCGCCATCTACTTCTACGTAGAAGATATGTCCGCCCAGCGTAAGAGGATGATACGGCGCTTCCACCTCTGCCTTATGACGCGGCGAGCAGTGATAATACACCGGCACGTGGTTCGAGTTGGTGTAGTAGTCACGGTCCGTCACACCCGGGATAATACCAAAGTCTTTCTTGTCCTGTTTGGTGAAACGGCCTGACAGACCCTCTGCCGGAGTGGCAAGGATAGAGTAGTTGTGCTCGTATTTCTGGCTGAACTCCAATTGGCGGTCACGCATGTAGGTCACAATACGCAAGCCCAGTTCCTGAGCCTCTTCCGACTCGCCATGGTGCTTGCCGATAAGGGCTATCAAGCACTCTGCCAAACCAATGAAACCGATTCCTAACGTACCTTGGTTGATAACCGACTCGATAGTGTCATTGGGCTTCAGGTTCTCCGCACCGACCCATAGTTTGCTCATCACCAACTGGAACTGCTTCGCCATCGCGGTCTTCTGGAACTCATACCGTTCGTGCAGTTGTTGCGCGGTTATCTCAAGCAGGTTGTCCAGTTTGGCGAAAAATGCGTTGATACGCGCCTCTTTGTCCTTGATATCCATGCACTCTATTGCCAAGCGCACGATGTTAATCGTCGAGAACGAGATGTTACCTCTGCCTATTGACGTCTTCTCGCCATAACGGTTGTCAAACACGCGGGTACGGCAGCCCATCGTTGCCACCTCCCATTTGTAACGGTTCGGGTCGTCTATGCGCCAGTTGTCATGATGATTGTACGGGGCATCCAGATTCACAAAGTTCGGGAAGAAACGTCTTGCCGTCACCTTGCATGCCAACTTATACAGGTCGTAGTTCGGGTCCTCCGGCAGATAACTTACACCACGTTTCTTCTTCCATATCTGGATGGGAAAAATAGCCGTCGAGCCGTTACCCACACCTTCGTACGTGGTCTTCAGTATCTCGCGGATGACGCAACGGCCCTCTGCCGAGAAATCCGTTCCATAGTTAATCG
>CAMOMF010000111.1 GCA_946619625.1 uncultured Bacteroidales bacterium | reverse complement strand
CCGAGTGGCGGAATTGGTAGACGCGCTCGTTTCAGGTGCGAGTGTTTAACCACGTGCAGGTTCGAGTCCTGTCTCGGGCACTGTAATCTACCGATGGAAGGATTACAAGTGAGCAATCCCCCTTTGTTCACTTATGAGGCGCAGGTGGTGAAATTGGTATACACGCTACTTTGAGGGGGTAGTGGCCGCAAGGTCGTGTGAGTTCGAGTCTCATCCTGCGCACATAGAACGGAAGATTGGAGAAATCCATTCTTCCGTTCTATCATTTTGTTCCTTTAGGGTCGTGTTTTGTGCAGTAAAAAGGGGAAAATCTTAACAAAATGCAATAAAACGCCCCGAAAAGGTCAAAAAATTTGCATATTTGAAAAAAAAGCAGTAATTTTGCAGTCCGTTTCGGTTTGAACGCCGAAAGGTTTCATGTGCGCGTACGTGAACGCGTGCGTACGAATAAAATTATAGTGTATAAATTAAGGTATGAAAAGAGTAGTAATAACCGGTTTGGGAATATATTCATGTTTGGGCAAGACGCTTGAGGAGGTGCGCGACTCGCTGTATAACGGCAAGTCGGGTATCATTTTCGACCCGGAACGCAAAGAGATGGGTTTCCGCAGTGCGTTGACAGCCAAAATAGAAGTTCCTGACCTGAAAGGAGAGTTAAGCCGTTCGCAGCGTAGTTTTATGCCCGAACAGGCTAAGTATGCATATTGGGCAACCCGCGATGCACTGCAGCACGCCCGCATCGACCAGGACTATTTGGACAAACATGATGTAGGTCTGATTTATGGAAACGACTCGTCTGCAGACCCAGTAGTTCGCGCAGTGGATACCATTCGTGAGAAGAAAGATACGACCTTGTGTGGCAGCGGTGCTATCTTCCAGTCGATGAACTCGACAGTAACGATGAACTTGGGTTGTATCTACCACTTGAAAGGAATCAACCTGACCATCAGTGCCGCTTGTGCCAGTGGCAGCCATTCTATCGGTTTGGGCAGTCTGCTCATTCAGAACGGTTTGCAGGACATGGTAGTATGTGGCGGTGCCCAAGAGGTAAATCCTTTTTCGATTGGTTCGTTTGACGGTATCAGTGCATTTTCTACGCGCGAAGATGCGCCGGAAAAAGCATCGCGTCCATTCGACCGTGACCGTGACGGATTGGTTCCCGGTGGCGGTGCCGCGACTGTTATTCTGGAGGAGTACGAGCATGCAGTGAAGCGTGGTGCACCTATCCTTGCCGAGATTATCGGTTGGGGTTTCTCCAGCAATGGTGACCATATCAGTAGTCCGAATGTGGAGGGTCCGACCAAATCGTTGCAACATGCGATTGAACGTGCAGGTATTGATATCCGCGAAATCGGATATATTAATGCACACGCCACTTCGACCCATATCGGTGACACCAATGAGGCGAAGGCTATCTACAATGTGTTTGGTGACCAACGCACTGAAGTGACCTCGACCAAGAGCCAGACCGGTCACGAGATGTGGATGGCAGGCGCGAGTGAGATTATCTACTCGCTGTTGATGATGAAAAACGACTTTATCGCAGCGAACCTCAATTTTGAGAATCCCGATGAGGATAGTGCCAAGTTGCTGATTCCGGCCAAGCGTGTAGAGAAACATTTTGATACGTTCCTGAGTAACTCGTTCGGTTTCGGTGGTACCAACTCGACGCTGATTATCCGCGATTGGAAGGCGTAAAACAAAGATAACAAAAGCAATAATAAAACGAAATAATCATTCTAAATTGATTCTATATGAATAAAGAAGAACTTATTGAAAAAGTAAACACCACTTTGGCAGAAGAGTTTGAGACCGATATCGAAAAACTTACCCCCGATGCCAATATCAAGAAAACTCTTGAACTGGACAGTTTGAGCCTTGTGGACATGATTGCGCTGATAGATAACGAGTTCGGCGTAAAGATTGCCAACACGGAACTCCCGAAGATTCAAACGTTCCAGGCTCTTTATGACTACTTGGAAGCCAACATGAAATGAAAACGGTATTCAGAGACGCAGAACTGTTCGACCTGATACCTCAACGCCCTCCCATCGTCATGGTGGATTTGCTTCAGAATGTGACCGATTCGGGAGCGGAGACGGGGCTTACGATTAAGGAAGACAACCTTTTTGTACATAACGGTCAGATGCAAGAACCGGGGTTGATTGAGCATATTGCGCAATCGGCCGCGGCCTTTGCGGGTTTTAAGGGTTATGCTGATGGCGGACAGCCCCGATTGGGATATATAGGCGAAATCAAGCGCCTTTTTGTGTACGCGCGGCCGTGTGTTGGCGCGTGTTTGCATACTACTCTGCGCGTGCTGGGCGAGGCGGCGGGGATTACCCTGCTGGCAGCCGAAGTGAAAGACGGCGAAGCGTTGGTGGCGGAAGGGCAGATGAAAATCTTTTTGAAAGAAGACTGATATGACGAAGTTGATAGAAGATTTTTACGACATACTTTCCCGTCGGGATGAGGGCGGGGAATCCGTGTTTGAGGTGACACTGAACCCTGCATGCAAGGTGTATGAGGGTCATTTCCCCGGCACGCCGGTGTCGCCCGGAGTATGCAACATACAGATGATTCTGGAGTGTGCTTCCGAGGTGGCAGGTAAGCCGCTGATGCTCACATATATCGCCCAATGCCGCATGACCCGGCTGATAACACCGAACGAGTTCCATACTTTGGAAGTGCGTATTTCCCTGGATGGCGAGAACCTGCGTGCCAGTATCGGTGCAGAGTCTGTGCCGGCTCAGGAAGGCATTGAGGCGGGAACAGAAAGAGAAACATATCTTACATTGAAAGGAACGGTGGCTTGAACGAGCGTGTCGTCATAATAGGCAGCGGACTTGGCGGGTTGGAGTGCGGAACCATTCTTGCCCGGGCGGGGATGAATGTATCTGTGCTGGAGAAAGAGCCTCAGTTGGGAGGTTGTCTGCAGACGTTCCGCCGTGGGGGACTGACTTTTGATACCGGCTTCCACTACGTAGGCGGACTGGGCGAATGCGAAAGTCTCCGACCTTTATTCGACTATTTCGGCTTGATGAACCTGCCTTGGAAACAGTTAGACACAGACTGCTTCGATGAAGTGAGGATTGGTGACCGCCGATTTGCCTTTGCGCAAGGGCACGAGCGTTTCGTGGAGACGCTGGCAGCATCGTTCCCCCACCAGCGAGAGCACCTGAAAAACTATACGGAGATGCTCCGCCAAGTGGGACTGCACATATGGGATAGTCTGGACCCGCGCGACATGGACGACTTTTATGGAAGTTCGCTTTTTGCCCGCAGTGCGTATGCATGGCTGGAAGAAACGATTACTGATCCCCTGTTGAGACGGGTATTGAGTGGCACTTCCCTGAAGTTGGAACTTGACCGCGAACGCTTACCCCTATATGTGTTTGCACAGATTAACAACAGTTTTATCCAGAGTGCTTGGCGCTTGTCCGGTGGCGGAGCACAGATAGCGAACCGTTTGGCGGAACAAATAGAGCAGAACGGAGGACTAATCCGGACTCGCGCGGAAGTGACCGAACTGATAGAGCGTGACGGCAAGATTGCCGAGGTGGTGATAAACGGCGAAGAGCACCTGCCCTGCGATTATGTTATCAGCGATGCTCACCCTGCATTGACGTTGAGTTTGGTTAAGGAAAGTGCCGTTCTCCGCGGGGTGTATCGCAAGCGCATTGAGCGCCTCCGCAACAGTATAGGCATGTTCACAGTGAATATCCGTCTGAAAAAGGACGTACTGCCGTATAGGAACAGCAACCTCTATCTGCACCGCGATGATGCGGACCTTTGGAACGTGCGGACCGACCGCGTGGAGAGTGTACTCGTACATTTCTATCCACCCGAGGAGGGCTGTTATGCCGAAGGCATCGACCTGCTGACACCGCTCAGAAAAACCGACCTGCCCGATTGGGAGCATGACCAGCCGGGGCACAGAGGCGCTGCTTACGAGGCGTTCAAGCAGCAGAAGGCAGAAGAGACGATCCGGTTTGTTGCACAGCATTGGCCGGAATTAGAAGATGCCATTGACAGGGTCTGGACGAGTACGCCGCTCACATACGAACACTATACCGGCACAAAGGACGGCAGCGCTTTTGGCGTCATGAAAGACTGGCAGTCACCCATGACAACAGTACTGAGTCCAAGGACGCCGATACAGAACCTACTCTTGACCGGGCAGAGTCTGAATCTGCATGGTATTTTGGGAACAAGTATGACCAGCCTATTCACCTCTGCGGAACTGCTCGGAAAAGAGACAATCAAACAGGAACTGAAGTTGTGACAATTGCTTGTTCTCCTTCGCCCATGGATGTACGAAAAAAATAAAAAAAACAAACATATGTATGCATTAGTTCCCGGCGGAAGCCGGGGAATTGGACGAGCCGTTTGCGTCAAACTGGCAAAAATGGGCTATAACGTATTAATCAACTACATGTCTAACGATGCCGCAGCAGAGGAGACACTTGCCATGGTTCGTGCCGAGGGTACGGACGGCGAGTTGCTGAAATTCGATGTCAGCGACGCTGAGGCTTCGAAGCACGCCCTGGAGGCATGGCAGGCTGCACATGAGGGTGAGTATATCGAGGTGCTGGTCAACAACGCCGGCATACGCAAGGACAACTTGCTTGTATTCATGGAGCCCGATGATTTTCAGCGTGTGCTTACCACCAACCTCTTCTCTTTCTACAATGTCACCCACCCGCTCATTGAGAGTATGATCCGCCACAAGTACGGACGTATTGTGAACATGGCTTCCTTGTCGGGTCTGAAAGGACTGCCCGGACAGTGCAACTATAGTGCGGCCAAGGGTGGCTTGATTGCTGCCACTAAGGCATTGGCGCAGGAAGTGGCACGAAAGAACATCACCGTCAACGCGGTCGCTCCCGGATTTGTCAAAACCGATATGGTGGAAGGACTGGACGAGGCGGAGCTGAAGGGACAAATCCCAATGAGACGTTTCGGCGAAGCAGAGGAGGTGGCAAACCTCGTAGGTTTCCTTGCTTCGAAAGAAGCCGGATATATCACCGGCGAAGTGATAAATATCAACGGAGGATTGTATTCATAAACTGACATTTTGGCAGATTACAAAAAAAAGAGTATATGAAACTGAAGTACGATTTTGCTGTTCGCACTATTTGCGGAGAAACTGTAGCTGTGGCGGTTGGCGAGGGTAGCCGCGTCTATCATAATATCATCAGCCTGAACGAGACGGCGGCTGACATCTTCAAATTGATTCAACAAGGTTTGGACGAAGATGCCATTGTGGCACAAATGTTGCAGGAGTATGATGTTACGGAGGATAAACTGCGCCCCGAGGTACAGCACCTC
Organism: uncultured Bacteroidales bacterium; assembly: GCA_946619625.1. Classification (GTDB taxonomy): domain Bacteria; phylum Bacteroidota; class Bacteroidia; order Bacteroidales; family Paludibacteraceae; genus Colicola. The sequence goes on along the minus strand of CAMOMF010000111.1, from coordinate 6,790 downwards.
ATCGGCCAACTCCGCAGTGAAGGACTTATCATTGAATAAACGTGTACGAAGGTAAATACATATTAGCCGACCTGTGCATCTGCATCCGCAGTCTCTACGACGAGGTGCAACAGATGTGCATTGATTACCGCGCACCGGAGGAGGCACAGCCCGATTTCATCGTGGAGACCACTCCGGCCGATATCGATGCCGAACGTGAACAGTCCGAGCAGACACGTATCGAAGAGGGGCTGCCCCCCTACGCTTTCGATGCGCCTTACCTCGAGACGCTTGCCGTTTATCGCCAGATAGCCACTCAGTGCGTCAGCAGGAAACGCATTCTTATGCACGGCTCGGTCATTGCTGTGGACGGACGCGCCTATATGTTCACTGCCCGCAGCGGCACCGGCAAATCCACACATGTACGACTTTGGAGGCAACTCTTCGGCACGCGGGCGGTCATGGTCAATGATGATAAGCCGTTAATTAATTTATCGCTACCTGAAGCAAGGATCTACGGAACACCTTGGGACGGTAAGCACAGACTCAGCACCAACATGTCCGCACCTCTGCAGGCAATCTGTATCCTCACACGCGCTCCGCAAAACACAATTCGCGAGATACGTCCCGCCGAGGCGGTTCCCATGCTCATACAGCAAACATTCCGGCCGGAGGACACCAACCTCCTGCTTGATACCTTCGCGCTACTGGACACCCTCGGCAAGCGCGTCCGCTTCTATCTGCTTGGCTGTAACATGGACCCCGAAGCAGCCGTCGTCTCTTCTTCCGCTATGATTCCCCGGTAACATATGCTCAGCACTTTTGAAGACATATTACAGAAAGACGGACGCCTCGCTTACACCAATGTAGGCACGTCCATGATGCCCTTGCTACGCCAGCGGCGTGACCTCATGGTTATCGAGAAAAAAGGTCCCGAGCGTCTGCATTGGCTTGATGTGCCACTCTTCAAGCGCGACAATGGTCAGTATGTGCTTCATCGCGTCATGTGGGTCAGAAAAAACGACTACGTCCTCTGCGGCGACAACCAGTGGTACTTGGAGCGCGGTATAACAGACCGCCATATCCTGGGGGTGCTCGTTCAGGTGGACCGTGACGGCAAGACGCTTGATATGCGCAGTACCAAGATGCGGATGTACGGACTCTTGCAATGGCTTTTCTACCCTTTGCGCGCCTGCTGGCTGATAGGGCGAAGCGTCCCCGGAGCAATCAGACGGCGCATTCAACGCTATAAAGCGCGCCGGCGCAAACAGAACATGCAATAGATTATGCAACAACGTGACTATAAGGCAAATATCCGCTGGACTTGGCAGCAATTGTCAGGGATGCGTTGGCGTATCCTCGTCAATTGCCTGATAGGCATGTTGCGTATCTGTATCTCACTCTCTTTCGTCTGGGTCTGCAAGGTCATTGTGGATGTCGCTACACAGCACGCCGGCGAGCATATATGGTGGTGGATTGCAGCCATGTGCGGCGTCATTTTCCTTATGGTGCTTGCCTCTGCATGGAACACCCGCGTACGGGAGAAGAACCGCATTGTCATTACCAACAGCCTACGGGAACGACTCTTCAGCCGCGTCATGCGCTCGCAGTGGCATGGCAGGGAAACACTGCATTCTGGCGACACCGTCAACCGTCTGGAAGAAGATATCCGCACGCTCAGCGCCACCGTCTCAGACCAAATCCCCTCCTTCATCATTGCCTGCTTCCAACTGATTGCAGCCTCCTTTGTGCTGTTCACCATGCAGAAGGACCTCTTGTGGGTACTCCTCTTCATCATGCCATTGGCACTGATTGTCAGCAAGATTTATTTCCGTATCCTGCGCCGGCTGACTGCAGAGATTCGCGAGCAGGACTCTAAAATCCAGAGTCACATTCAGGAGAGCCTCCTCAAGCGGATTCTCATCCTTTCCATGGGGCGCGAAGACGACAGCGTCAGTACACTTGACAACATGCAGGACTCACTCATGCGTAGTACCATGAGGCGGGTTACCTACAGCAACCGCTCACGTGTCTTTATTCAGATAGGTTTCATGGCAGGGTATGTGGTTACATTCTGTTGGAGCGCGTTCGGACTAATCTCGGGGGCAGTCACCTATGGTATGATGACCGCTTGTCTGCAGTTGGTCAACCAGGTGCAGAACCCTATTCTGGACATGAGTCATTACGTACCCGCATTGGTGCAGTCGCTCACATCTATTGACCGCCTGCGCGAATTGGCGGATATGCAGGAAGAGGCTCGCGGCGAAATACACCCCATGAGCGGACCATTAGGGCTCAGGATAACAGACCTTTGTTTCACCTATCCGGGTAACGAAGGACCTACTATCAGCCACCTCACTTGCGACTTCCGGCCCGGGGTAAGCACTGCCATCATAGGCGAGACAGGTTCAGGCAAATCCACCCTCATACGCTTGATGATGAGTCTCTTGCAGCCTGACAGCGGCAACATCACTCTCTATAACAACAAGGAGGAAGTGCAGATGAGTCCGTCCCTGCGCTGCAATTTCCGTTTTGTACCGCAAGGAAACAGCCTCATGAGCGGCACCGTAAGGGATAACTTGCTGCTTGGTAATGCCGATGCTACTGAAGAAGACATGCGCGAGGCACTACGTCTTGCAGCGGCGGACTTTGTGTTCGAGCGTCCCGAAGGACTGGATACACCTTGCAGCGAGCAAGGTAGCGGACTCAGCGAAGGACAGGCACAACGCATCGCCATCGCACGGGCACTGTTGCAGAAAGGCGCAATCATACTGATGGATGAAGCCTGCTCATCGGTGGACCCGAACACGGAAAAACGTATCTTGGAAAACCTCAGCAAAGGGGTGCAAGACAAAACCATCATTTGGGTGACGCACCATGTTGCTGTGCAGCAGTACATGTCGCACACCCTGGCCATGCACGACATCCGAAAAACAATAAAAACAACTCAAACCATACAGAATGAAAATACCTACCAACAAACAAATCATTAACAAAATTATTGAGGGAATCCAGAACAAGAAAGGGCACCGCATAGTCGTGGTTGACCTGACAAAGTTGCCGGAAGCACCCTGCCAGTACTTTGTCATTGCAGAGGGAAATTCCTCCACTCAGACTGTCGCAATTGCCGATGAAATCGAGGATTTTGTACGAAAAGAACTTGCCGTCAAGCCCTTCGCCATCGACGGAGTGGACAATGCCGAATGGGTGGCAATGGACTACGGACAGATTATCGTCCACATCTTCCAGCGCGAACCACGCGCCTTCTACGACATCGAAAACCTCTGGGAGGACGGCAAAATTACCGAAATACCCGATGCCTGACAACATGACAGGAGAACCATAAGATGACCATAAGATAACCATAAGATGACCATAAGATCAGCGAACCCGCTCACAATATTAGTTTATGGAACAGAACAATCACAAAAACAAGAAAGATAAGAAACAGAAACGCCCGAACATGATTTGGCTCTACGTGAGCATTATCATGCTGCTGACGGGCTTGTTCTTTTTGGAAGGACAGGGCGGACCCGAAGCCGGAGCACCCCTGTTCCTCTCGCAGGAAAATGTGGCTGCCAAGAAAGACCTTAGTTACACCGACTTGCAAGCCTACATCGAGAACGACATTATCGAGTCCATCGTAGTGTATGACAACGCCGAGGCAAAAGCCAAGGTACGCAAAGACCAATTAGGCATCGTTTTCGGAGAAACCTCACGCGACCTGAAAGGGGACGGCATCATTGAGGTGCAAACACCCAGTGTGCAGGCGTTCAACGACTATATCGAGTCCGTCAACGTCGCACGCGAGGAAAAGGGCCAGAAGAAGATTGATGTCAGTTTCAAGAAAGAGCGCAACTACTGGTACCTCATTCTTGTCAACGTCTTGCCGTTCTTGCTCTTGATTCTCTTCTTTGTCTGGATGGGACGCGGCGCAGGCAACCTCACCGGCGGTATTTTCGGCGTCGGCAAAGCCAAGGCGCAGGTGTTTGACAAGAACAAGAAGGACAAGGTCACCTTCAAGGATGTCGCCGGTCTGGACGGCGCCAAGCAGGAGATACAGGAGATTGTTGCTTTCCTCAAGAACCCGCAGAAATATACCGACCTCGGCGGCAAGATTCCCAAGGGCGCTTTGTTGGTAGGCCCTCCGGGTACAGGCAAGACACTGCTTGCCAAGGCGGTGGCAGGCGAAGCGGACGTGCCCTTCTTCTCCATGTCAGGCTCTGACTTTGTGGAGATGTTCGTGGGCGTAGGTGCCAGCCGTGTGCGAGACCTCTTCCGGCAAGCCAAAGAGGCTGCCCCCAGCATCATCTTCATCGATGAGATTGACGCCGTGGGACGTGCGAGAGGAAAGAATGTCATCTCCGGTGGTAACGACGAACGCGAATCGACCCTCAACCAATTACTCACCGAAATGGACGGATTCGGCACCAATTCCGGCGTCATTATCCTCGCAGCCACCAACCGCGTCGAGATATTGGACCCCGCTTTGCTGCGTGCAGGACGTTTCGACAGGCAGATTCACGTGGAACTGCCGGATTTGCAGGAGCGCGTGGATATCTTCAACGTGCACCTGCGTCCGCTTAAACTGGCGAAAGACGTGGATGTGCAGTTCCTTGCTAAACAGACGCCGGGCTTCTCCGGTGCCGACATTTCCAACGTCTGCAACGAAGCAGCGCTGATAGCTGCACGGCACGACAAGAAACAGGTGGACAGACAGGATTTCATGGACGCTGTGGACCGTATCGTGGGGGGCTTGGAGCGTAAGAACAAAATCATGACCGCTGCCGAGAAGCGGGCCATTGCAATGCACGAAGCCGGACACGCCACCGTCAGTTGGATGTTGGAGGGTGCCAACCCGCTGGTCAAAGTTACCATCGTGCCGCGAGGCATGGCGCTTGGGGCAGCATGGTACCTGCCCGAAGAACGCCAATTGGTGAAGAAAGAGTTTATGCTGGACGAGATGTGCGCCACACTCGGAGGACGCGCTGCCGAAGAACTGTTCCTCAATCAGACCAGTACCGGCGCACTCAACGACCTGGAGAAAGTCAACAAACAAGCCTACGCCATGGTTGCCTACTACGGCATGAGTGACCGCCTGAAGGATATTTGTTATTACGATTCCACCGGTCAGCAGCAGTACACCATCAACAACCCCTACTCTGAACATACAGCGCAGGTTATTGACGAGGAAGTGAAGAAGATGATTGCCGAACAGATGGCACGCGCCAAGCAAATCCTCCTCGAGAACGAGGCGGGACACCATGCCATGGCAGAACTGCTTATCGAGAAAGAGGTCATCACTCACGAGGATGTAGAGCGAATCCTGGGTCCCCGCAAATGGAGAAGCAGGGGCGACGAACTCATGGCTGACAACCAAAGCAAAGACTCGCAGACCAAGGACAGCCAAGTCGCCGAGTCCCAAGCGCAGGACAAACAAGACAGCGAAAAAACCGACGAACAGATTCTGGCTGAGGCACAGGCACTCTATGATGCCGAGCAAAAAGCATTGCAGGAAAAACAGGACACGGAAAGTAAGTGATTTGGAAGTCATTCGGCAACAGCTTATATCCCTTCCAATGCTCACCGGCCTTTTCTGTCGGGCAGGGGAAATTACAATTTAGGAGTGCAGGAAATATCTCCTACACTCCTAAAATTTAACCTTTTAACAACTTTTTAGGAGTGCAAGAGTTATTTCCTACACTCCTAAAATTTAACAATTCTATTGAATTGATATCTGACGTGCGGCTTTCTTTTCCTCCTTGTGGATTTTCGGCAGTTCGATACTCAAGATACCGTCCTCCACTTTGGCGTTGATATTCTCCTCGTTCACGTCATCAGGCAGAGCATATTTCTGCTCGTAGTTGGTGTACGAAAACTCGCGACGGATGTAGTGAGCGTGCTTGTCTTCCTCTTTGTGCTCGAACTTGTTCTCGATAGCAACGCATAGGTTGTAGTCTTCGTCCACATGAACGCGGCAGTACTCTTTCTTAATGCCAGGAGCAGCCAACTCTACATGGTACGCATTTTCTGTTTCTTTTACATTAACAGCCGGTGCTGTAGTGGTTTTGCTGTTAAGCAAATCAGAGCCGAAGAACTCATCTAATACTGTTGGGAACCAACCATTTCCACGATACATTACTGGTGTCATAATTTTTTTCTCCTATATTAAAAGTTAAACATTCATTCTTTTCAAACTAAACTCAAACAACTTTAGTTTGGTAACTGCTGCTTGTGCAACCGTTACACCAACTTTTTTGCAAAGAGCGTGCCTAACCGGCTTTTGTGCCATTTTGACAGCAACAAACTGACAAAAACTGCTAAAATGTCACTTTTTGACAAAACTTTTGCTTTTTTACATTTTACATTTTTCGCACGCATACCTTTGCCCTCTCGTAGCAACCTTTATTATGATATTATTATGTTATTATTATGGTATTATTATGTTATTATTATGATATTATTATGATATAAAGCAAGGAGCTACGGGACATGACTATTAGAATCCCGACTTATAACTGTTCATGGAACTATCATAAACGTGCTATTTTTATCTTCTTGTCTTGCTCCCTATCACCCCCTCCTAATGTTATTTCTACGCCCCCAAAAAATTCCCTTTTTAGCAGAAAAAACACTTTTTTTCAGCAAATCCTTGCATATGTCAAAAAAAAGCAGTACCTTTGCACTCGCAAAGGTGACTGCGTCAATTCGGGGCCCCCGAAACGACTAGTTCGTTTTGGGTACAGCGAAGTCCCCGAGTACCATCATGAGTCTGTAGCGCCGACGGGAGACTCAGTCGGCACATCAGTGT
>CAMOMF010000110.1 GCA_946619625.1 uncultured Bacteroidales bacterium | reverse complement strand
CATTCTAACCGGGCTGAACTAAATCCCGAAGCGTTCGAAGAAGCGACATGAGCAGATACTTCTTATCGAAAGCGAGTGCAAAGTTACTGCTTTTTTCTGACATGACCAAATCTTTTGCCTGAAAAATGAAAATATTTTCGTTTTTATACCTATTTTAGCGGTAAAGAATGGTATTTTTCGAATGAAAAGATGACTTGTGGGCACCGGAAGTGCTTTAGAACCGCCTTATTTTTCGAAACTGAGGTATGGGCGGACACGTTCCAGTTCTTCCAGGGAGAAGATATGCTGCTTAAGTAGATCTTCTTCCCCATTTATTCCACGCCGATGCCGCAAATCATTTATTTGTACCGCTTGCTCATATAGAATATACGGGTGTTTAGATAATTGTTTGACAGAGGCATGGTTAACGTTCAGAATCCGAATCAGAGATGTGTCAACAGTGAAGAACGGCGCAACTGATTCAGCAGGAACACCCTCGACTTCAGCCAATTGGTCAACGCTGACAAAGCCGCCTAATTGTTGCCTGTATTGGACAATTCGCCAGGCTAAGACCGGACCTATTCCTCGTATATATTGCAGGGAGGCGGTGTCCGCCAGATTCAGTTCGAGAACAGTGTCTTTTTTCTCGTGCCCTACCCTAACTTTCAGCGTGTCGAAGGTGGTGTCTTTTTGTTCTTCGGGGATGGTTATCCATGGTTCAAGGCTGGCATATAAAGTGTCGGTCATTCCATATAACTTGCGAATGTCTTCCGGTTTTCGGTATTTGCCGCCTTTCGCCCTGTAACGTAGCATATTTTTTACTTGCCAAGGGCGCAATCCAACTTGCAATAACGTGACAGAATCGGCGGTATTGGGGTCAAAATACTGCATTTGAACGGGTATAGTATCTACCCTGTTATGTACAGAAGAAAGGTTCCGTTTAGTATAACTTCGTGCCGGATGTGCGGCATTCCACTGCTGTTGCAATGAATCGGCTGCAAGGCTGTCAATACAGAATGCCTGCACATCGTTTTGCGGTCCACGGAAGCAACGAGGAACCATCATCACGGAAGTTCCGATTATAGCGGTTATAAGGCAGATTAGTAACGCTCCTATTGCTTGTTCGTGTCGCATAATGGTAGTTTTTGCCCACAAAATTACAAAAAAATATCTATTTATGCAAATTTTACTTGCATATTTCAATCTTTTTTTGTAATTTTGCAGTGTTATGAGAAAAATTGTATATTTTTTGCTGCTTTTCGTAAGCATTGCAATGCCTTCGTGCTCGGATTACAACCTTAAATATCGCGCTAAGCGGTTTGAGTTGGAAATGGTACCATTTCGCAAAAAAATGGAGAATGTGGGTATGTCGGTAGTTTTTGTTCGCAACAACGAAATTGCCTATGTACATCACTTCGGAGTTAAAAACGTGGAGACCGGCGAACCCATGAACGATTCTGTCATGTTCCGTATTGCCTCTATCAGCAAGTCGTTTACTGCAACGGCATTCATGCAATTAGTGGAACAAGGTGTAGTATCACTTGATGCCGATGTGAGTGATTGGGCTGGTTTCCCTATTCGCAACCCCAAGTATCCCGATACGGTGATTACGCTGGAGATGCTAATGTCTCACACTTCGAGTCTGAATGATGAGGAAGGTTATTTTACGCTGGATGTTATCAATCCTGCCACTAACCCCAATTATGCTAATTGCTACAACGACTATCAGCCTGGAACAGGATATGAGTATTGCAACCTGAACTACAACATGTTAGGCTCTTTTTTGGAAAAAATCACCGGGGAGCGTTTTGACCAGTATATCGTTCATCATATACTCAACCCGCTCGGACTATATGGCGGGTATTGCGTTGATTCGCTGAACTCTTCCCTATTTGCCAGTCTGTATCAATGGGACGGAAACCATTTCGAGTGTATGGACGAAGAGGCGTACAACCCAAGGAGAGATCGCCTTCGCAACTACAAATTCGGCTACGATACACCTGTATTCTCACCTACCGGCGGCATGAAATTGTCTGCATTGGATCTTGCCAAGTATATGCTGATGCACATGAACTACGGCATCACTCCGGATTCAGTACGCATTATTTCGGAACAGTCTTCCCGTTCCATGCAAACGCCGCGCAGTGATGACGAACATTATGGTCTGGCACTATGGCAAACAGATTTGTATTCTGATGGCGTTATGCTTACCGGTCATACCGGTAGTGCATACGGAATGCGTAGTGCCATGTTCTTTCATCCGGAAGAAAAATACGGTTTTGTAGTTATCAGTAATGGTGCGCGTGATATTGAGGACGAAGATGAAGCAAATATTCTAATTGGCACACTTCGTCGTATGTATCAATGTTTTATTGAAGAATACTAATTAAGTAAAATGAAAGCATTTTATCTGAAAAAAGTAGCATTGGCAAGCATATTAGGATTGTCAATGCTGTGTGGATGTACAATTGTCAAACAAGCAATTGCGTTGAAGGACTGCAAGTATGCGTATAGCAGAATGTCGGATATCACCTTTATGAATATGGGTACAACCGAACTGATGTCTTTCGGTGGTGCTGCCAAACTGGCAGTCGGCTTATTGGGGAACTCCCCTGCCCCATTGGGTTTTACAATTCACCTGAGGGTAACCAATCCGAATCAGACTACAGCAGCGATGGAAAGCCTATATTACAAGGTTATTCTGGATAGTGTGGAAGTGGCGGAAGGAAATAGTATTGAGCCATTTATGGTAGTTGGTGGAGGCGAAGCGGACTTGCCGTTGAAAATCAATGTAGATATGAAATCATTGCTTCAGTCAGACAAACGCGCAACTATCACAAAGGTGATCCGCAACTTGGTCGGCGTTTCCAACGAGCCAACGGATGTCAATGTGCTGCTAAAACCAACTATCCGGATTGGCAATGCACAAGTCACATCTCCTGTTTTCATTCCGGTCTCTTTTGTCTATTCAGGCAGAAAAACGACATCTAACTGACATTTTGTCAGTCTTGCCCATTTTGGCACAAAGATTGAAAGGTATCTGGAAAGCAAATTAAAAAATTACAACATATGGCAAACATCAAACCATTGGCTGACCGTGTTTTGGTAAAACCGGCTGCCGCAGAAGAAAAAACTATTGCCGGAATTATTATTCCTGACAGCGCTAAAGAGAAGCCACTGCGTGGTGAAGTTATCGCTGTGGGAAAAGGCACAAAAGATGAAGAAATGGTACTAAAGGCCGGTGACCAAGTCCTGTATGGCAAATATGCCGGAACGGAACTGGAGTTGGACGGAGAAAAATTCCTCATCATGCGTCAAAGCGATGTGCTCGCTATTTTAGCATAGTTTTGTAATCGTTTAAAGGTTAAAGTTGAAAGGTAAAGTTATTATGGCTAAAGAAATCTCATTCAATATTGAGGCACGTGAAAGCCTCAAACAGGGCGTTGACAAATTGGCTAACGCCGTAAAGGTGACGCTTGGTCCAAAAGGACGTAATGTGATTATCGAGAAAAAATACGGTGCTCCGCAGATAACCAAGGATGGTGTAACTGTTGCCAAAGAAGTGGAACTGGAGGATGCATCGGAGAATCTTGGTGCCCAGTTGGTTAAAGAGGTTGCCAGCAAGACCGGTGACCAGGCCGGTGATGGTACGACAACTGCAACGGTGCTGGCACAGTCCATCATCGGTGTGGGTTTGAAAAACGTTACCGCAGGTGCAAACCCTATGGACCTGAAGCGTGGTATTGACAAGGCTGTTGCTGCCATTGTGGCTGACATTAAGAAACAGGCAGAAGTGGTTGGCGACGACTATGACAAGATCGAGCAGGTAGCCACCGTATCGGCAAACAATGATGCAACCATCGGCAAACTGATTGCTGACGCGATGAAGAAAGTGACAAAAAATGGCGTTATAACCATAGAGGAAGCCAAAGGTACCGATACAACTATCGATGTAGTGGAAGGTATGCAGTTTGACCGTGGCTACATCTCGCCTTACTTTGTTACCAATACAGAGACAATGGAGGTGGAAATGGACAAGCCCTACATCCTCATTCATGACAAGAAGATTAGCAATTTGAAGGAGTTGCTTCCCGTTTTGGAGCCTGCTGTTCAGAGTGGCCGCCCATTGCTCATCATTGCCGAGGATGTTGATTCAGAAGCACTTACCACATTGGTTGTTAACCGTCTGCGCGCACAACTGAAGATTTGTGCCGTAAAGGCTCCCGGTTTTGGTGACCGCAGAAAAGAGATGCTGGAAGACATTGCTATCCTTACCGGTGGTACCGTTATCAGCGAGGAACGTGGTATCAAGTTGGAGCAGGCTACGCTTGACATGCTCGGAACCGCGGAGAAAGTAACTGTCAATAAAGACAATACCATCATCGTTAATGGTGCCGGTGATAAAGAGGCTATTGCTCAGCGTAGTGCTCAAATCAAGGCGCAGATTGGTGCAACCAAGAGCCAATATGACAAAGAGAAACTGCAAGAGCGTTTGGCTAAGTTGTCCGGCGGTGTGGCTGTATTGTACGTAGGCGCCGCTTCTGAGGTAGAGATGAAGGAAAAGAAAGACCGTGTTGATGACGCACTCAGCGCAACGCGTGCAGCAATTGAAGAAGGTATTGTTCCCGGTGGTGGTGTGGCATACATCCGTGCCCAGGCTGCTTTGGACGCCGTTCATGCTGAAAATGAAGATGAGAAGACCGGTGTGGAGATTATCCGCCGTGCAATTGAGGAACCGCTCCGACAAATCGTCTTCAATGCAGGTAAAGAAGGTGCAGTTGTTGTTCAGAAAGTGCGCGAAGGGAAAGCAGATTTCGGCTATAATGCCCGCAAGGATATCTACGAGAACCTGCTAGCAGCCGGTGTTGTTGACCCTGCAAAAGTATCGCGTGTCGCGCTGGAAAACGCTGCTTCTATCGCCGGAATGTTCCTCACTACCGAGTGTGTTATTACGGAGAAGAAAGAGGAAAATCCCGTTCCTGCAATGCCGGCAGGAGGTATGGGCGGGGGTATGATGTAATTCTTCCATATTGATTACTTTGGCACAATTCTTGTTCTTTTTTTCACGAAAGATTAATTCGTGATTTATGAGGGACAAAAAGTTACTGCCTTTTATGTTTGGACTGTTGTTGGTGTTCGCACCGATAGCAGCCCAAACTCATACTATACAAGGGCGTGTGGTAAACCAGACTAACGGAGAATTGCTGGAAATGACAACTATACGACTCTTCTCCTACTCTGCTACAGGAAATGACTCCACCTTGGTTCATGGTGTACAAACGGATATGAACGGCGCATTTTTTCTCAAGGCACAAGATGGTCATTACAGCCTGATTGTATCCAATGTAGGATTCTTTACGAAGAAAATTCCCGTACATGTTGCAGGAAAAGATATCAACCTGAAGAGCATTTCCCTTAAGGAGGATGTTCAGACTTTAGGTGAAGTTCAGGTTCGTGGAACGGCTGCAGAATTAACAGTTCGCGGCGACACATTGGAGTATAACACTGCAGCGTACAAAGTCAACGAAAATGCCATGGTTGAGGACTTGCTAAAGAAGATGTCCGGTGTGGAAGTTAACGCGGATGGTAAGGTGACTATCAATGGCGAAGAAGTGAAAGGTGTGCGTATTGACGGCAAGAAATTCTTTGGTGACGATGTGCAGATGGCCACCAAGAATATACCGGCAGAAATGATTGAAAAAGTTCAGGTTATAGATGAGAAATCCGATATGGCAAAACTTACCGGCATTGAGGATGACGACACTGAACGAATTATCAACCTTACACTTAAGGCGAACAGAAAAAAGGGTATGTTCGGCAATTTTAGCGGGGCGCTGGGAGCAGATGCATTGGGAGATGACCAAACAAAACTGTTCCACTACAATTATCAAGGAACACCTGCGGAAAAAGCAAAGCAGTTTTTTGATGAAGATTTTCGTTACAATGCCAATGCCTTCATGAACCTAATGCTGGGTGAAAGCCAAACAACCATTATAGCCGGTGCAAACAACACCAACGAACTGCGATCCGGCAGAGGCAGAGGGTTCATGATGGGAAATAATTCCGGTATTACCTGGACTGAAAACTTAGGTGTAAACACCAATATTGTCCTCTCACCGAAATGGACTTTTGGTGGAGATGCCTCTCTTAATCATAGTCGCAATTTTACCCAGACCGATTCAAAGAAAGACCAGTACACCGAAGGAATAACCTATAATAATTCGGATTCAACAGACAAGATATCAAAAGGTTGGGACACCAATGTACGATTAGAGTTTGAATGGAAGCCGGATACACTGAACACATTGCTTATCAAGCCGAACATTTCGTATACACATTCATGGAGTGACCAAATGAATGACTTCCTGTATTTGAAGCATGATTCGTTATTTCCGAATGTGTATGACACCCTTTCTTTTGGTAATCAAAGCAATGAGAGCCTTTCCAAGGAGATAAGCGCACGCTTGCAAATGATTTATAGTCATAAGTTTGCCTCAAAACCGGGGCGAAGTGTTTCCATCAATTTGCAAGGAGGACTGACTGATACTGATGCCGGTTCATACAACTTGGCTTTCGGATCAATTCAGACCATTAACCAACATCAGGAGAAACTATCCAATTCTTACAACTACAACATCAAGTTTACGTATATAGAACCGATTTATGCGCGTAACCACTTCCTTGAAACCAGTTTATATTTCGGTCAAACATTTCGTACCAGCGACAAGCGTCAGTACAATTACGACGAAATAACGCAACAATACTCAACAGAACTGGATACCACCTACTCTAACTCCTTCCGCAACAATTTCTTTACAGAGTATTTGGAAATGAACTATCGCTACCTGAAAGACAAATTTGATCTGACTGTGGGCGTGCGAGCCAATCCCACTCAAACGCATAGTACTACCACCTATGCGGATGGATATAGGTTTGATACCATCAATTCGGTATGGAATGTGGCACCACGTATGACTTTCAAGTACAAGATTGGGAAAAAAGAGTTTGCCCGCATTATTTATCGTGGCATTACACAGCAACCTTCTGTCAGCCAAATGGAACCAGTTCGTGACAACTCGAATGCCATGTCTGAAACCGTAGGAAATCTTGGTCTTAACCCAGGTTTCCGAAATTTGATTCGGGGCATGTACTCGCGCTTCAACCAGGACCGTTTATCTTCTTTAGCCACCGGTATTCGCGTCAATTTCACAAAAGATGCATTGGTATATAATACCATTTACGACAACACAGGAAAAGCGTTCCGTCAAACAGTAAATGCCAAGGGAATGCCTTTCGATATCAGTGCAGACCTGATGTATAACACGCCCGTTATCAAGAACAGGCTGCATTTCTTCACTCGTACAGAAGTTGGTTACAACCAACGACTTGCATATGTTAGTCATACCGATGCCACGGTTGATACAGACAATCTGCAATTAGGAGATGAATCCAAAACCGGTAATTGGCAGATAAAAGAGAATCTTAGTCTGCGCTTGTCACACGACGTGGTTGATTTTGGTTTGCGAGGTGATGTCGCCTATTCGCGTACCAACAACACACAAACAGTAAATATCACCAATACTATCAATTGGGGAGTAACTGCTGATTTTACTTTCCATCTGCCATACAATTGGTCCATCTCTACCGATATAGGTTATAATGACAAATGGGGATACAATCTTTCCGGAGCATTATCCGAAATCATGTGGAATGCTACCATTGAGAAAACATGGTCCAACGCCACCCTTTCTCTCAATCTGAAAGATATTCTTAATCAGAAAAAGAACGTAGTGGAAACAATTGGTGAGAACTACATTCAATACCAACGTTTTAACACTTTACCGACCTATTTCACTCTGTCTTTCACATACAAACTGAATAAAATGGGTGGTTTGAAAGCGAAAGGGAAAGGTGCTTTTATGCAAGAGATGATAGAAAGTGGAGGTAAACCAAAGCCGGGTAGCGGTCCTATGATGCCGCCACCCGGAATGTAATACTGCCAAAATTCAGATACGCGCTGGAAACTATTCTGGCGCGTTTTTTTGCAAATACGCAGTTTTATTATTTCGTCATAGCATCTGCATTATTTCATCATAGCATCTGCTAAGGCTTCCAAAGCTGCCAAATCAGTATCGTGGAGAGAACTCTTGATGGTAACGATTGGGTCCACAATAGAGATATTTTTCATTTGTTCAAGCATACCCTTCATGATACGTCCCGCCTGGGGAGCCCAAGAACCATTTTCCAATAGACCAACTATGCGGTTCTGGTATTGTTTTTGTCCCAACTCGTGCAGGAACATATGCATTGGCGGGAAGATGTCCATATCATAAGTAGCGCAGCAAAGAACCATCTTGTTCATGCGGAATGCATCCTCAATTGCTTCGCCCATGTCATCCCGAGTCAAGTCTGTAATCGCAACTTTTGGGCACCCTTTTTGACGCAGCATCTCTGCCAGCGTCTCTGCTGCGTGCCTTGTATTTCCGTGAATAGAAGCATAGGCAATCAAGACTCCTTCTGTCTCTACATCATACTTACTCCAAATAGAATAGAGACGCAAGGCTTCCGCCAGCTTTTCACCATCCAGGACAGGACCATGCAAGGGAGCAATAGTTTGAATGTCCAGTTTTGCCGCTTTATCCAGAACTCTGCTCACAGGCTGGCCATATTTTCCGCAAATATTGAAATAGTAACGTCTTGCCTCACATGCCCAATCATCCGGATCGGCATCATATGTGCCAAACTTGCCAAATGCATCAGCCGAGAAAAGTGTCTTCTCTTGGGGCACATACGACATCATTACTTCCGGCCAGTGCACCATAGGAGCAGCAATAAACTGCAATGTGAGTCCTCCAAGGTCAAGAATATCTCCTTCTTTCACAACCATTGTTTTAGAGACTTCAATGCCAAACTGTGACATCAGTTGGAATGCCTGTTTGCCGGCCACAACAGTTGTTTCCGGATAGGCCTGAAGAAAGTCACGAATCGTGCCGCTATGATCAGGTTCCATATGATGAACAATTAAATAGTCAGGTTGGCGTCCATCCAAACCAAGTGACAGATGGGATAGCCATTCTTTTGATTTACGCTTGTCCACGGTATCCATCACAGCAAGTTTTTCGGCTTGTAGCAAATAACTGTTGTAACACATACCTTCCGGTACATCATACTGACTTTCAAAGAGGTCTAAATCGGCATCATCGCAGCCAATATACTTAATTTTGTCTGAATACATAGTTATTTTTTTTAGTTATTATTCCTTAATGCTTGTACATCTTGTTCTATCTGATTTCGCAAATCTTCTATAGAATCAAAATGTTTCTCCTGACGCAAATAGTGCAGCAATTTTACAGAAATCACTTTACCATAAAGATTCCCGCTATAATCAGGGATATGCAGTTCTATAGTTTGCTTGTTTCCGTTCAGCGTAGGATTTGTACCGATGTTCATAATGGCTTTTTTCCCTAATGCATCACGCAAGTACACCCCTTCTTTGGGCACT
>CAMOMF010000109.1 GCA_946619625.1 uncultured Bacteroidales bacterium | reverse complement strand
TATTCCGTTCTTGCCATACGTGCTTGTCTCCGCTTGCATAAATGTGGAATCTATGATACCGTCTTCGGTCATTATAAATGATTCCATTGTTAACGGCGCAATTATACAGCACTCATATTGCTTGATTTCCGGGTAATGATAGATATAATAATTGCTTCTTATTACATTGTCATCGTCATCAAAACAGAAAGGACCTCTAATTGAATCGTAGCGATCCACATTTTTACCTGCCTTTTTGTCTAATTCGGCATAGAGAGCAGTACCTGATTCTATCTCGTTCGAACGGAAAACATATTTATCTCTGAGCAAATCTTCATATTGCTCTTTTGTTATTTCTTCCGGAATAATCATGATATTATTTTCCGCAGAAAAAGTGGCATAGCCATTAATGGAATCAGCATAGTAATTAACATCGTCCGCAGGAACGAACGCTTGAATATGCGATAAATCCATGCATAGTCGCTTTGTCGTTCCGTTTTTGCATGCTGCTAATATCGCAACTGCACTTAAGATAATGAATAATCGTTTCATGATATATTTTTAGATTAATTATTAATCCATTTACAGCCACTGCTCCTCTTTGTCCAGTTCGCGGTAACTGATGGCTTCGCGCAGGTGGTTCGCGGTGATGTCGGCAGAGCCTTCCAAATCGGCAATGGTGCGGCTGACTTTCAGTATGCGGTCGTAGGCGCGAGCCGAAAGTCCCAGACGGGTCATTGCCTGTTCCAACATGGTCTGGGAGGTCTCATCCAACCGGCAGTACTTGCGCAACAGGCGTGACGTCATTTGTGCGTTGCAATGTATATTGGCTTCGCCGGCAAAACGCTCGGACTGAATGGCACGGGCGGCAAGCACGCGTGCACGGATAGACGCTGATGGTTCGCCGGGTTCGGCTTTCTGCAACTCCGCAAAAGGCACCGCCTGAATGGGTACTTGCAGGTCTATACGGTCTAACAGCGGACCACTGATGCGCGACAAGTAGCGGTGCACAGCCGCCGGTGTACAAGTACACGTGTGCGTCGGGTCACCGTAATGTCCGCACGGGCAGGGGTTCATGGCCGCCACAAGCATAAATCCTGCGGGGTACTCCACGCCCATTTTGGCACGGGAGACCGTAATCTTTCTGTCCTCCAAGGGCTGGCGCATCACCTCCAACACCGAGCGCTTGTATTCGGGCAACTCGTCCAAGAAAAGGACTCCGTTATGTGCCAGACTTATTTCCCCTGGATGCGGGTTGGCACCTCCGCCCACAAGGGCGACATCGGTAATCGTATGGTGTGGGGAGCGGAAGGGGCGTTGCGTTATCAGTGCCGTCTCCAGACCTGCCGCAACACCGCGCTTCTTGCACATCAGTCCGGCAACGGAATGGATCTTGGTGGTCTCCAACGCCTCGTCAAGCGTCAGCGGTGGAAGAATAGAGGGCAAACGTTTCGCCATCATAGACTTGCCGGCACCGGGAGGTCCCACCATGATGATATTATGCCCACCGGCAGCGGCAACCTCCAAGGCACGGCGCACATTTTCCTGTCCGCGCACATCGGCAAAATCCAGGTCCTCGGGAAAAGCGTGCAGACGGAACTCCGCCTCCACATCCACTACTGCCGGCTCCACCGTATATTCATCGTTGAGGAAATCTATCACCTCACGGATATTGTTCATTCCCAGCACTTCCAAGCCATCCACAACAGCCGCCTCGGACGCATTCTCCACCGGCAGGATCATGCCCCGAAAGCCCTCTTTGCGGGCACAAAGTGCCATGGGCAGTACGCCTCGTACGGGCTGCAGACTGCCGTCCAAGGACAACTCGCCCATGATGATATAGTCGCCCAACTTAGCGGTTCGAACCTGCTCGTTAGATGCCAAAATACCAATCGCCAAGGGCAGATCATAGGCGGCACCCTCCTTGCGTATATCCGCCGGCGCCATGTTGACAACCAGCGCACAGTGGGGAAACTGACTTCCAGAGTATGTCAGCGCGGAACTGATTCGCTCACGGCTCTCTTTGACGGAACTATCCGGAAGACCCACCAACGTGAAGTCTGCCCCACGCGACGAACTGACCTCTATAGTAATAGGTACGGCATCGATGCCAATAACAGCAGCAGCAAAAGTTTTAACCAACATAAAACTATTTACGATTTAACATTTCTTATTTCGGCAAAGCCTCAAACGATTGGCAGAGCCGTGGACGATTGAACAAGTTATTTACAACTGGACACATTATGCCACTGAATGATTTATTCATTTTTTGGCAGCTATTGCGGTGTACGCAAGGTGTCGGCATAAACAACAACGCTGTCCTGACTCTGCGCTTGAGAGGGCGCGGATTGTTTCTCCTCGGAGGGCACGGATTGTTTCTTCTTGGACGGCCAGTTGAAGTCATGCTTGTACACCAAACCCAGTCCTTGCACGGTGTTCGCCTGTCGGAGAGAATATTTGTCCACAGTATGCGTGAACGCCTTGGCGCGCAACTTCCCGTCCCGTGTGAGCATATATTCCACATCCAGATTGCCGAAAATAGGTTGGTTGGCAATATCGTTGTAGCGGTAACCGAAATTGCCGTTGATCAGCAGTCCCCTGACGGGCTGAATCTCAAACTGCGCCTCGTACTCCTGTGAGGCGGTGGCACCTGAACCGTCTGTGCGCACATTGAAACCCAGCGTGAAAGCATTGGTTATTTTGCCTAACCAGTTGTTAATCTGCCCCGTGACGGTGGAAGAGAGGATAGAGAACGTTTCGTTTAGCCCAACCATTTTGCTGTTCTGCAGGTATTCGGGCGTATAGAAACGATTGAACACCAACAGGTAAAGTACTTGGCGGGTAATCATATCCTCTGAGTTGATAACAGAACGAACCTGCGATGCCACGCCCTCGTCGGACGATGGCAGTTCGATGCCGAAACGGATGATAGGGCTGGAGAGCACGCCGGAAAGATTCAGTACACAATTGACCGGCACTGAAGTGCGGTTGGTGTTCAGTTGCTCGGCATCAGAGCCAAACAGGTCGCGCAGAGAGGCTGTGAGGTGGTAGATTGCCCGTGCATCCAGGGTGGGTGCAATCGGATCACCCTGCCATGTAACAGTAGAACCGGAGGCGATCTCAAACTCGCGACGGATAACATTCTGGAAGGTGAACGAAAACGTACCCTGTTGCAGCGTGTATCCGCCAAACATGGTACATCCGTCAGCGGTGTTGTAGGATATCCTCAGGTTGCCCTCACCGCGTCCGCGCAGTTGGTCACCGGTACGAGGGTCAATCACCACCCGCGCCAAGATGTCAGGAGTGGCGTCTATCAGCAGGTTGAGGTTCAGCGTGAAGGGGATGTCCGCCACTTTGGGTACTTGTGCCGCCTCCTCCTCGGGAACAGTATGATCCACAAACTGCACAAAATCGGAAGAGGAAACCGAGGAGGCGCTCTTGGT
This sequence comes from uncultured Bacteroidales bacterium, assembly GCA_946619625.1. Taxonomy (GTDB): domain Bacteria; phylum Bacteroidota; class Bacteroidia; order Bacteroidales; family Paludibacteraceae; genus Colicola. The sequence continues at coordinate 4,945 of CAMOMF010000109.1, read as the reverse complement.
CATGATTGCCACCGACGAGCCCGATTCGGTACGTGCCACAGCGTCAATCTCGCAACCTGTCCGGTCGCCATCTATCACCACATCACCAGTGGCAAAAATTCTGCCCGAATAGAGGCGGTTGGGGGTTTCCGGCAAGTCCAACACGATTGCCTTGTCAGCATGCACATTGACGTGATAAGTGAGATTGTCAAACATTCCGTTGTGCTGTACACTGCCCTCCAAAACAAGAGGATTACCTTTATCATCGTGCAGGGTCATACGGGGTATGCGGACAGTGGTTTCCTCCAAAATGACGGAGTCAGACATATAATAACGCGCACCGGTAAATGGAATCGTCAGTCCCAGGTCGTGCCCTTTAGCATTGACCAACACTTTCACGATGGCAGAGCGGTGTTTGGGCGGTCTGTGGGCATAAATATGCACGTCACCCGATGCCCTGCCGTCCACATCGGTGGCAAAACTGCGTACCCAGAAACCGATGAACCCTGCCCTGACCGAATCGGGAAAAACATGCAACTCCCACGCATGGTCGGGACCACCGATATCGCCCGTCACATCTATGACTTTCCGACGCACAGAAGCGGTGGAGTCGCCAAACGTCTCAAAACACTCACCGTTGATAACCACATGTTTGCGGTTGTCAAACTCTGCCCTGGCATACAGGTCGCCAATCTCAGAGCCGTTAATCTTGGCATTCAGCATCGCCAGTTCCGCCTCGAACATAGGATGGCGGAATATACCGTATGCCGTTGCCCATCCCGTGGCGGTGCCCCCGAATGAGATGGCACGATGCACATCAGTGAAAGCACCCAGGAAATAGTCCAAGTCGATACATTGCAACTCCAGACGGATAGAGTCGGACAAGCGGGTGGATGCCACACCGTCAGCATGAATATACTGCGAAGCACTGTGGAAAGAGAACCCGCCCACCTGCAAGGCCGTGTCCGCCATGGAATAAGTGATGTACGAGTCCTCCATCGTCCAAATCGAGTCACCGATAATGATGTCCGTGGGGTGTACGTGCACTGCCACCAACGGCTTGGATGCATACTGGCGGAAAGCGGTGGTGAGCCGCAGCGCGCCGGCGTTATGGATAGTGTCGGTGTTGGTCCAATCGAACGCCAGGGACAGCGAGTCGTTGACGGCATGTGCCCCCAGGAACAGTTTCAGGTCGCCCAGATGTTCCGCCGCCACGGTGTTGGCATGTCGCTTGAGGGCGGACAGCGTCAGGTTGAGCGTCTCGTTCAAGTTGTCAAAATTGAGGGTAATATCCTCGATATGCTGATCTTCGGTACGTACACCGGGCACCACTGCCTGCAAGCCCAACTGCCCCGCCGATTCGTGCACAAAACCTTTGATTGTGGGCATTTCGTCCAATATACACGGCAGTTCCAGTACGGTGGACAGTTCCGTCAAGTCATGGAAATAAACGTAAAAATCGGCATCGTTCGCCGTCCTCGTTGCCAGCAGTTTTTTCCGTGTGGCAACGGACACTGCCTGAGGCAGATAGCGCAGTACAAACTTACGGAAAGTGGTTGGCAAGGTAGAGAGTTTGTAGCGTCCTGAGAAAGATGCACTCACATAGTCTGAATGCAGGCGAATGATATCGGGATTATCGCCCGGAGCATCGTGTTCCGTCAGTAGTTCGAACGACTCCATTCGCACCACTTTGCCTGCATGAGAGAACGCGAGGGTGTCGATATTGAGCACCCCTGCGAAGTCGTCAACCGACTTACCGTATGCGTTCAACCGGAGCCCGAAGCGCAAGTCGGAGTCGGCATATTTCTCCGACAAATGCAACGGTCCCATACGCAGATGGTGCAGTTGCAGGGAGCAATCGTACAGCGGCACCGAGGTGGAGAGGTCAATAGTACCGTCAAAAGCGAGGTTCAGGTTGGGGTCATCCGAACGAATCATGCCATTGAACACATTGTTGGCAAACTTGCCATCCATGCGCAGATTTCTGTAGTCGTATTTCCGGAACTGCAGATGGTCAACGACTGCCACCACCGCCCCCTTGAACGGTTTGTTCTCTAACAACTGTCCGTTCAGATGTACCGTGAGCGATGTCGTCCCCAGGTCTTTGTTGTCCATCATCCTGCCCAATGCAAACCGCTTGGTGGCAAGGTCACCGGTGAAAGAAATCGAGGAATACATGCTGTCGATATATGCCCGTCCGTTGGTGGTGATATTACCCAGTGCCGAAGTAAACACGCCGTGCAGGGTAAGGTCATGCACACGTCCCACCAAGCTGCCCCTATAGTGCATGTCGCCCAAGCGCGCCACGGGTTGGGGAAACCGGAAAGGCTGTCCTTTCAGGTTGGAGATCAAGTCTTGCAGGATGGCTTTATTGACGAACAAGTCGGTACATTCCGCCTTCCATAGTGTTGAGTCCAGGTCAGGCAAACCGTTGGCGGTCACGTCGCCCGTAAGTATGCGTTGCCCGTTGTAGTTCAGGGTCAAGTTGCCGGCATGGAGCGAGTCCACCCGTCCCGCCAATCGGGCATCCAAGTCCAAATAACCACGGAACTTGCGCAGCTGGGGCACGAAGAACGCCAAGTCTTTCGGCTCCAAATGCGCCTCGTCCAGTTGGAACGCCACGGCGGACGAGGGGGAGAGAAAAGCGGTGTCGCCCAACTGCAGGCTCAACTCTTTCGCCCACAATCGCGACGAAGGCATGGCAACAAACACCTCCGGCAGGAACAGACGCTCCTTGTTCAGAACAACCCGCCCGCGGAAATCCTCCAACCGGAACTCGTCCGCATCAGGCACCATGGGGCCACCGCCCGCTATCATCTTGTTGCCCCGGCGAACAGACAACTGCATTTTGTCGATTCCTGCGTCCAACGAGTCCTCCGACAAATGGTTCAAGGCAAGTGACGAATGGTCTAACCAAAGCAGGTAGTCATTGTACTGTATCACTGCATCCCGGATGGTGACATCCTTTACCTCCAGCCGGATGGTGAGGGGCTTTTTCTCCTTTTCCCCCCGAAAAAAAGCATCCACCAGAAACTGGTAATTCATTACGGAATCGACCTGCATACTATCCCCCTCCTGAAAGACGGGGTGTGCGTACAGGCGGGTTTTTACCAAATCGACACGACGAAAGGCAATCTTATCATCACGTACCAGTGCCAGCACGTCGAAGCGCGCCCTGAGCGTGTCTGCATACAGGAGGGTGTCCCCCAATTGGTCTTCTATATAGACTCCCTGAACCAGCAGGTTGTTAGGGAAAGAGTAATCCACTTTCCCCACTTCTGCCTGCGTACCCAACGATGTTTCCAGTTGCCGCAACAATGCACCCACGGCAGCCGTCTGCACGCGACTCGACTGAGCCACGGCAAACAGTAGCCCTATGACAAGCAGTACACAGCCTACGACTATGCCTATGGATGCTATGATGCGACGAAAGATCATGTCATTTCTTCGCCCACTTATGAATGGCTTGACGTTGTTCTATCAGTACACTAATCAATAGTGAAAGCAGATAGAACACGGCAAGACTTATTGCTATTGAGTTCGACCTGCGGTTAATGGCTCGCGGAGTCACCATGAACCCCGACTCCAATACGACCGGTGCAGTGCATAGTGCCAGTTCGCGGTCCACATATTTTTTATATTTTACCAACTGCAGAATCTCAGGGTGCAACAATGTAATGTCACGATCACCCACTAACATCTGGAAACGCTCGGGACGAACATGTGCCTCCGCCCCCTGGAAGAAATAAAACTGCGTGGTAAACGAGTCCAGCAGGTTCACTTGCCGGTCACAAAACTCAGCCTCCCACTCCAGATTGGCCCGATACGCCTCGTATGCAGCAATTAGTTGCGGGTCAGAGTTCAGATAGTTGAGTATCGCCTTTTCCGCCATGGCTACATTGTCCAAGTCGCGGGTGACAAACCGCAGGAATAGCCGGTTCTGCATAATCATACTGATAGTGTCCACGGGGTCGAAAGAAGACTTCATGTCCACGTAGTCCATAACCGAATCCTTCAAACAATCTATCACAGGGAAAGACTCAAATTTCATGAAGCGGAAACAGTCTTCCGACTCACCCTCCCACATCAGTTCATCTACTCTGCTTTGTGACGGCATCAACTCTGCAGGCAACAGTTTGTTGAGGTTGTTGTATCGGTTACTGACCAGTTCTGGTGTCGTACCATTGAGGATCGCCATTGCCTCTACACGCCAAAAGCGGTTCTTCCAATTACTTGCCCATATACCCACGCACATCCCTGCGACCAGCATGGGAACGGTGATGTACCACTTGCGCAGACTCAGCCGGACACATTTGCCGCAGAAATGCCACAAAGCAAGACAGCCGTTCTTGATGCCACGGCAACCTGCCAGTATGAGGTCAAATAAAGACGTGTTTTCTGTCATACCTCGGTTTTTATGCGTTCATTATCTTACGGAAGAGCACTTTCATATCCGTTGCCTTGCGGATAATCTCGTGCAGGTCCTCTATCTTCACGCGCTCCTGATCCATCGTGTCACGGAAACGGATGGTGACGCTTCCATCTTCGAGCGTGTCGTGGTCAACGGTGATACAGAACGGTGTACCGATAGCGTCCTGACGGCGATAACGCTTGCCGATAGAGTCCTTCTCGTCGTAGGTGGTCTTGAAGTCGAACTTGAGCATGTCCATGATTTCGCGTGCCTTTTCGGGCAGTCCGTCCTTGCGTACCAGCGGCATGACACAGGCTTTGACCGGTGCCAGTACGGGCGGCAAGTTCAGCACCACGCGGGTGTCGCCACCCTCCAGCGTCTCCTCCTTGTAAGCTCCGCAAAGGATAGATAGGAACATACGGTCCACACCGATTGAGGTCTCAATCACATACGGTGTGTAGGACGTGTTGGTCTCGGGGTCGAAATACTCGATTTTCTTGCCCGAATACTTGGCATGCTGCGACAGGTCGAAGTTAGTACGGCTGTGAATACCCT